>NZ_PIGG01000027.1 GCF_002924445.1 Minwuia thermotolerans | reverse complement strand
TCTCGCGCATGATCGCGTTGGTGCCGAAACCATCGGCCGTGCAGAGGACGATCCGGGCTCGCCGGACATGGTTCTGAGGGGCGTTCCGATCCCGGACGAGCGCCTCGAGACGAGAGCGGTCATCCGGAGAAACTTCGAAGCTGATACCCGTGCGCATGCCGCAGGCTCGCACGCAAAGCCGACAAGGGGAATCCCCACCGGGACTCCACTGTCGGGTTCAATCCACTAGATGGACGCGCTCAACCCGGGTAGTATTGACGGCCAAAGATGATACAAGCTTCGCACGACGCTGACTTTTCAAAGTTGCCTCAGACGGAAGCTGGCCAGCATATCGGAGCGCACCGCTTAGGAATGGAACGATGGCGCAGCGTCTTGCGGACGAATTCGTACAGAGAATCAATAAAAATATTGAAAATATCGCGGAGTTTTGCCGAACACTTGACCCACCAATCCGCCGAATTCAAGGTGAATTTGATGGTGGATCAGATGAAGGAACAGCGTTTCTTAGCGAAGATCTGAATTTTATCCAGGGAACAATCGAGTTTGCAAACGCCACGGAAGGTCCGTCGGGCCTCATAAATGTTTCAATCGAGTCACTCGCATTCCCTGACGCGGTATCAAAGGTATTCACCGATGTTGGATTTTGGCTTCACAAAGAGCATGGATTCGGCACAGGCGACATTGGCATACACGGTCAAATAACCTGGTGGATAAAAAAGATCGACTGCCTTTTTGAGTTTTCGCAAAAAAAGTGTACTTCTACAACACTTTTTTTTCAACACGAAGAAGTGGGGTTCGATGAAGAAACGCCCCTCTATTCGGAAGCGATCGATTATGCTTGCCCCGAAAGGGCAATAAAATACTACATGGCGGCAGAACCTAAATGGCTTACCTTCTCCTTTCCGATTCTTCTTCAAGCTCTTGGCGTCGATCTAAAAATCAAACTCGACCATAGGAGCATACCTCTCGATAAATACAAGACTTTCCGGCGAAATAAACGTCAATATTATGTTTGGAATTACAACATAGGCCTCAGTTCTCTGATGCAATTTCTGGAATTCTTGAAGAAGAAAGAAAATGGAGCGCGAAAATTAGAAATTTATAACATGGAAAGAGCAATATCTTTTGCCAAAAATTTCAAGGAGTCGACACACCTCCAGACAGGTACTCTCGAGATCCGTTACTCTGTAGGCCCAGATGGGCCATCAATGTGTATTCGTACACCGAGGAAGTGGGCCGAACATGTTGGTACTGTCGAAGGAGAGATCGAATTCGAATCCTCCTTGGAAGATCATGACGTCATGACGTTCGAAAGAATCGAATAACTCAAAGTGTCGGGGAGTTAGGTGAATGCACACTTTTAAACACGCGGTGTCATCCGCAAAAAGATTTGGCGGAAACCCCCAAGATTACCAAGAGATACATAACTGGTTTGACGCATCGAAAGAATTTTTTGCCGACTTTAGGCACCGGGCCCTGCGACATCATTCACAGGGAATTTTCGAGGCTGAACGTATTTTTGGGATTACAATAATAAATTCGGAGGGAAAGGACGTTCCCGTACGGTACATCGGGGAACAGCACGTTAGAGAAGACTGTGGTGGCTTTATTCCGACGGTATCGGACTGGCTTAGGCACATTAGGCGGGAACACTGGATGTCTAAGGGGTACGAGCTGTGACGGCCGAAATCAGGAGTCGAAAGTACAAACCAGCTTTACCTAATAACGGCCTAGTTTCGGTTTCCCAAGGGGCTCGACCATACCGTCTGGGCACTCCCCTTGGCCGGCATTCCACGTTTCCAATCGCCAACGGGCAAGGTCGGCATTGATTTTCTCCAACCTATGACTCACCCATGATCGAGAGCATACCCAGCAAGAAAATCCTATTCCTGCCAGTTTTCGAATACATCCCCCAGGCGGTCCGCTGCTCGCCTTAGCACGCGCGCAAGCTCTGAATCGGCGTCTCGCACCGTGATCACGAGCGTATCGATTGGGCGCGTGAGGGCGATCATGCACCATCTCCAGGCCACCGCGGAAGCGACATCTCCTGGGTCACGCGCTCCCTCGTCAGGCCCCGAGTTGCGGGATAGCTCTTCGTCGTACTTCGCTTGCCAAAACTCGTCGAAACCATCGAGAACAACCACCCAGCCCTCAAGTCCCCGGCATGATTCATACTGCACGACGCGGTACAAGTCCTTGGAACGCGGGAAATCACGCCTTGTCCTTTCATTCACCCCGTCCCAGAGACCGTGCCCCTCGTCTCGAAGCACTCTCCCCAAGGAGCTCCAACGACCGGTCTTACCGGCTTTCACGCCGGACGGAGGAACGCAGTGGAGAAAGTCGATCTTGTCGTTTCCGGACTCCAGCGCGTTGTTTTCAAGTTCGTGCCTCAGGTCACGCGCGTCCGCGTAGTCGCCGAGTGAAAGGATCACTCTTCCACCGGCAGCCTCGTCGTTCGTGTCGACCGACCAGTTCAGCCCGGCCTCCTCCGCGATGGCATTTGCGGCCCTCCCGAGGTTCGCCTTCATCCTGAGGCACCTCTTGAGTGGAATGGTCTCCTGCTGCCCCTTCAGCACGCCCGCTGACCGCCAGTTCGTTTGCCGTCCCCTCACGAGTTGAAGAGTCCCGTCTGCGAGCGCAATTCGATCCGGGCCGTATAGCGTCACCAGCAACTCTGCTTCTGCCTGCGGCCAGTCTTGGGCCTCGTCTACCAGGATCGCGTCGAACTCGAGACGCGCGGGATCGTCCGCAGTGGCCGCCTCAACATCGCTCGAGGTCAGGGTCCCGGAGCGGAAGAATTCGACGACCTCGGCACAGCGCGCCTCGTAGTCCGCGTAGTTCGCCCCGTCATTGCTGGTCGTGGCGGCGCCCAACCTATTGAACCAAGTGTACATCAACGACATTACGGTGGTCACCTCGATGCCGCCCCCCTCATGCCCACCGGATGGAATCCCCATGAGAGCTAGCGAGCGCTGGATGTCAGCCGCGAGGGCACGGTTGTAGGTCAGGACCAACGAACGCTTGCCAAGGGATTGGTATGCTTGCCACGCTGACTGGAGGAGCAGGACGGTTTTCCCGGTTCCGCCGTGTCCCCTGAGGTGTACCGGCTTCTTGCCCAGGAGCTCCGCGACCTGCTCTGCCTTTTGGCGCCGCGCGGCTATCCGGTCCATTCGTTTCCGGTCGAGTGCCGACGGTACAACTGGGTCGAAAATAGGTGCGTTCAAGACAGCTTCGAGTGCAGCCTCTGGCCCCGATGACAAGACGTACTCTTTCCCGCCTTGATAAACTCCGTTCACGGCGGCCAAGGTCCCGAGGAAGGCAGTGCCATTGAACGTCGATGGCACTGCGCCGGCGAGCGAGATCTCGTTCAAGCCCTGCATGACGAGGCAGCGGTATACCCAAACCACGCTGCCCCGCCCGGAGAAGTATGACTTCATGGCATGGGCTTGCGCGACGTTCTGGTCGGTCGCGTCTTTCCAGTCGACCTTTCCCCTTTCCTTGTAGGGAACGATAACGCTATCGCCAACCAGCCTTACGCTGGAAGCAGGGTGATCTTTCACCTCGATCGCGGCAACGATCGACCTGACGGCCACTCTCCCCGCGCGGATCTTTTTTCCGTCGCTGTCGTTCAACACGCGGCGGGGAACAAAACGCCGGCCCGGACGAAACTTCGCCGCTACGACGACATCCACGTCGCTTACCCTGTAACCCGAGATCTTGACGTTTGCCGCGATCCGGACGTGGTCCTCTTCCTTCGGCGTGTCCCGCAGCCCTGGCCAAAGTTTCGCGAGTGCGTCGGCAATCTTTAGCGCGGCATCGTGCTCCGAGGTTCCCGGGATCCCGATCACCTCGATCATGTTCTAAGGGACACCAGGTGGTGGGCCGGACGGTTCCCGAGATCCCTAATGTCAACGAACCTGCATTCGATGCTGGAGCCGTGTTTGGCCTGCAGGCTTTCTTTCGCCTCTCGCTGGGCTGGCTGCGCGAAACCGTCCGAAAGGTGCCAAAGTGGATGCGACAGGATCATGGCCTTCTCGCCGTCCCGCGTGACGCAGGCAAGCCCGGCGTGGTCCTCGATCGATGCCTTCATTTTCGCCTGCTCGCAGAAGTCCACGAAACGCCGAGCGTCTTGGTCCGCTTTGTCCAGCCAGCGGCTAGTATCCAGCTCGGCGCCAAGCGCGACCTCGCCCAGGTCCAACGCAAGGCGCCAATCTAGCAAGCCATGGAGAAACCTGTTCGCGTAGTTCCGAAGACAGTCCGGGCATGACCTATCGCATTCGCCCGCGTGTGACTTCTCGCGCCACGTACCAAGCCCTGTCTCCTCGTAGAACTTTCGCAACAGCGACCTAAAATGCACGGGAGTGGCAATCCTACGCGCGTAGCCAGCCCCGTTTTCCAAGGCGTCGGCCAGGAACACCTGCTCGGTGATGGCCTTGCCAGCAACCGAAAGCAACTGCCGCCCCGACCTGAACTCGTTCGGATCTACGTCGAGCCAAGTGGCAGCGGCCAACTTCAGCATTTCTCCGAACGACGCCAAGGCCGGCATGGCGGAGGGCTGGTTCACCCGGTCCAAGACGCCGTCAGCACCTATGCCGGGCGCGTCGTCAAAGTAAAGGCTGAGAACGTCCGTCGTGAAGATTGCCCCTATCGCCCCCCTGCCCACGGGGTTGTCTGCATAACTTGCTAGAAGGTGTTCGTCCTCGTAGAGCGCGGGATCCTTTACTACAATCTTGTTGTAGTCCTGCTGGTGGAACTCGAAGTCCTGCTTGCGGTTGTCGTTGACGATAGCGACGGGCCCCTGCTGCAGCGCCAACTTGACCACGCCGACATGTTCCCCTTCATCGTAGCGCGGCTCGAACGCCATGACTGGCGTAGGTAGGGCCCGCCCGCGGCTACGCTGCCCCTCGTAGTCCTTCGCTTTCCAGTGCGCCAGGAAGCCCTTGGGTTGAAACAATTCGAAGGGCTCCGCGGGATTGCCGCATGCAGCGCAACTCTCGACATCTCCCATCACCATGCTACCGCACGAATCCTCGAGGCACCTGGAGAATTTGACCGGAGGCCCGAGCGGATCCTCGATGTTGAGGACCCGGTTCCCGATATCGGCCCTTTGAACGAAACCCACCACCGTGTGCAGCTGCTTGTCCTTCGGGATCTCGGCACCTGGAGAAAATGCCCACACGGCGTGGTCGAGCGCCCGGTCGCTGATGACGGAATCCTCCGCCGAGTTGACCTTCTTGTCGGCGAACAAGCTCCTCACCTGTGTCGGGAACCCGAACATCGGCAAGATCCCGGCGACAGCCAGGCGTTGGCTGAGCTCGCCCTGGACGTAGCGCGGGTCAGATACCGCCTCGCTGACCCGTCGCGCGAGATCGTCTCGAATCCACTTAACCGTGCCCTCGACCTCCGGCGGCGCCAGCAGGGCGAAGGCGGCGAGCCGCCCAACGACGGCTTCGACCTCGTCGCTAGTTGCCAACCAGGCTTCCACCGCCGGCTTGTAGCCTCCCTCCCAGTCCTCGACGCGGCCGAAGGAACCGTGCGTACTTTCCGCGGACCTTTTCGGCGGCTCTACAAGGGACAGGAATGCTCGTCTTAGGCACTCTGATGCAGCCACTCGGCGAATGATCTCGGGTCTCGATAGGTCAAGGTATGGCTGCGGCGGCACGTCCCCGGTCATCCGCTCAGGGTTGTTGAAGTAGTAGTCGTCGTGCGCCGCGCCCCTGGACAGCGTGAACGCATAAGAGAATGGCTGGCCCGCGCGGCCGGCCCTGCCGACCCGCTGCTGGTAGTTGAAGCGCTGGGGGGGCATGTTCGCCATCATCACGAGTCGGAGTGAGCCAATGTCCACGCCGACCTCCATCGTCGTGGTGACACTCAGGACGTCCAGCGCCTGCACGAGGGGTTCTTCCTCCTCCAGGAAAGCGTTGCCCTTGAACAACCGCTGCCGCCTGCGTTGCTCCGACGTGGGCTTCGTTTGGCCGGTCAACTCCTCGACCGCGAGACGGTGAGGAGGTTCTTCCGAAACCCACTTGTAGTAGTCTGGCTCTCTCTCTTCGACGACTTCGAACTCGTTACCGCCGCAATAGCTCGAGAGACAGGCCGGAACGGGCACGACCAGCGTTCCCGCGGCGCAGGTCAAACAACGCCTTAGCTCCTGTCCTTGGCGGCGCGGGCGGATCTCGAGCCGCAGGCCAGCGCGGTCATTGGTTCTCAGAAACCAGTTTTGGCTTATTACCTTCAGTTCCCCGAGGTAATTCCCGATCGCCTCCGCCAAGTCCTGGGGTTCACGGCCGACGAGCGGCGCGACCTTCCCGAGGTAGTCCCTGACGCGCACCGGTGTATTCGTACTGTTGGAGGAGCGAGAGCTTCCTTCGAAGTACTTCTGCTGGCCCAACAGGCGAACGACGTTGGCGACTATGCCGTCGGCGACGGTGTCATCGAGGCCCAGAGCGGCACCGTGCCGTCCAGGAACACCGATGTGGGCAAGACCGATCGACTCAAGGTCACGGCCGCCCCAGTCGAACAAGGTGTTCGCTACGTGTACCGCGAGCTTCGCGACAATCCGCTGGCGCCCCTCGCTCGCTACTGCCGGATCTAGAGTTTGCCAGCTAGCGCTAGCCGGCGGGTCGAAGAAACTCCACCACGGTTGCCCGTCGATCTCGGCGCTCGTTGCCGCCGGACCAGCGGGGTTAACACCGAGCTCGACCAGCCGCTTCTCGATTGCCAAGAGTAGCCGAGGCCAACCGAGGTTGCCGCCGCTCGACTCGGCACCGTACCGGTCCAACGTTTCCGCCTGGGCCTGCTCAGCTATTCCGGCGGCAACCATCTTGGCCGCGGACCAGGCCTCCTGCGCCTGCTTCCGTGCCCATTCCGCGATGCCGCTTTCCCGCTTGGACATCGGCTCCTTCGAGTTGTCCTTCGCGGCGACGGCCTCGATCTCCTCTCGGCTTGGTCGATCTGTAGTCTCGAGCGACTGGAATACTAGCTGCCGAACGAGGTCCCGGAAGTGCTGGAGCTCGAGGCCGGCCGCGAGGTCGGCAGCGTCGTCCCTGCTATCGGTGAAGGCAATCAGCTTCTCGGTCCCACCACCTCCAATAGCGACGAGTGACCTGTCTGCCACGAGCTGGGTGGTCACGTTGAGGCCTGTCCTGAGTCCCCTGATCGGTGAATCGACCGTACCATCGTAGAAGGCCTTGAGGTTACGTTGTCGCTTGGAGGACAGGCACCTCGGACAGCGTTCCGGCAACCCGGCTACCTTGTCTCCCAAGTCCGCTGGCACACCTAGCGCGACCCCCGTGGGCTCTCGACCCGCGGAGGGCTCGAGGTACCCGGTAACGGGATCAAAGGCCGCCGGCTCGAACGAGTAATCTCGTGATTTTCCCGTGCCCGGGTCCTTGTGCGACCAAGTTGACTCGCCCTTCGGCGGAATGCCCCCGGGCCAGTACCACCGGAAATCCGAGTGCTTTCGCTCGAACACCATGCCCGGGCCGCCGGGGAGCGAACCCGGCGCAGATGCTTCCAGGAACGCCCCGGGCAAGGCACCCATTCCCGCCGGCGGCTCGACGACGAACCCCCCTAGGTATGCCTCGCCACAATCGTAGCAATAAAGGAGCTCTAGCACTTGGCCACCGCAGGAACACCGCATGCTGGGCGTCTTAAAAAGCCTGCCAAAGCTTCGCCCGTTGCCCTTGTATTTCTCTTTGACCTGGTCGCAGCCCGGGTTCGAGCAGGCCCAGGCGCCCTGGACTTGCCTTACGAAGGCGTGTGAACGGAAGGTCGGCTTCGGGTTCTCGTAACTACCGCCCTGGTCGGCGGCTGCTAACGCGAGAAAGTTCTCGAGGGCCGTCTCGGTGGCCGCGTTTCCCAACAGCACGGGTCTCAGCCTGGACAGCCTCACGGGGCGTACGACGCCATCCTCGTCTTTGCCCGCGTCGATACATGCGCGCGCCAGGGCAGACCTTGGCGCCACTTGGCCCAGTGCCTCCGGGGCAATGTCGCCAAGTTGGCCAGGCTCGAATTTCTCGAGGATCTCGACCAGGTCGGCGGGGACTGGTAGCTCGTGCTTCGGCTCGACTGGCCGACCCTCGAGGATGGCAAAGCTCTCCCCGTTCACTCCGAAGAACTGCTCGAGGTACGAGCGTCCCTCGTCGCCCGCGATCGACGCGCTCGTTGCTATGCAGCGCAACTGGGGCGAATCCGGGGCGAGCCCCAGCCGATCGAGCATGTTGCGAACAACGAGCGCCACCTCGGTACCTTGCGTACCCCTGTAGCTATGCAGCTCGTCCACGACGAGCGTGAAGGTATTGTCGCTCGAGCTGGCAAGCCACTCGCGAGTCTGCGCGAACATCGGTTCCTCGATGTCGCGCATGAGCATAACGTTGAGCATGCTCGTGTTCGTGATGAGGATGTCTGGGGCAGCAGCCACCATGTCCCAGCGGGAAAGGAGCTCACCGCAAAACGGGTCCTGGAACTGGGCACACACCTCGAGAATATCGGGAGAGCTCATACCCCGCTTACCGAGGTCTTCCCTTAACCGCGAGGCTTCCCTGGCAATGCGCTGGAGATCTCGACCGAGATCGTTAATCCGCCCCCGTTCGCCGGCCTTGGGCACGCCCTTCGGAACGAAGGTCTTCCCCGGCGTCGCACCAGTATAGCGTCCGAAGTAAAAGAGCGGCTTCCCGTGGATCTCCTTCGCCCGGTTGGCCGCTTGCCTGAGCCTGGAAACCTGGTCTTCCACCAGCGCATTCGTTGGATAGAGCACGAGCGCCCGGACGGCCGGATCGGGACCACCCGCGATCCTCAACCGCACGTGTTGCCACGCTTCGCCGCTTTGCAGCGGGGCGTCCCACCAACGGTGGAGTTCCCCTTTCCCGACACCGCGTATTCTTTCCGCGATGAGCCTGGCAAGCACGGGAAGCAAGAAGCTCTCGGTCTTGCCCGAGCCGGTACCCGACGTCACGACGACGTTGCTACGCCCGTCCTCGTCCCCCGCCAACGAGGCGACCAGGGACTGTGCCTGGTGGAACCTCAACTTCAACTGGTCGGCGGGCAATCCAAAAACTACCTCCCCAAGGTGGCGAGAAACCTCTTCTCCAAGCCCCGCGTTCTTGCACGCGTCTGCAACCGGAACTTCCGATGGATACATCGGCACTGCTTCCAGCAGAGGTTCCTGCGAAACGACGCCGGGCTGGGAGAGCAGCTTCCTCCGCTCGGCCATGATCCCCGGGTCCCGCATCCAGAACGCGCTGTCGTAGTAGCGGAGGTAGGCTTCCTCTACTTTTTTCATCACCGAGGCCGGGCTGGGTTCCATCATGGAAGTATCTCGCTTTCGTAGAGGACATGCATGACCAACCCCGCCACGTGGGGCGGCACCGACGAATAACTGGCCATACCCTTCTTGCGCTCGGGAAGCGTACCCGAGCACGCAACCAGCAGCCGCCGGAGCAGTCCAACCGGCTCACAGCCAAGCGCCGACACGAAGACCTGTTTCGACGGGTTGTATCCATGGAGGTGGCTTCCCGACGCACGGCTGGCCAGGAGTTTCACGATCTCGTGGGGCCCAACCCAGTCGTGTCCTTCGTTGTCCCTGAAACAGTACTCTCGACCCGCGTGGTCGTAGCGGTAGGCACCAACGCCGCCCAACTCGTCGACCGGGATCCAGCGGCACGTGGAAGTATCGAAACGGGCGACGTTACGCGTGGCTCCAACGTGCGCAGGTCGAACGGCGGCCGAAAGCCCGTCTACCTGGAGCACCGCAGAACCCAGCCTTTGCGCAGCATCGGTAACCACCGCCAGGGGGCGACCATGGGGATCTTCTATGCCTGCAAGTAAGCTCGGCGCTTCCCGCGGCGATAGCCCTTGAACGCAAAGGACATCCGGCGCCCCCGGCGCGCCCAGCTGTTCTAGTGTCAAGCCCTGCGTCACCAGGGCCTCCCGGGCTTGCTCCACCAGGTCTTCGGAGCGGAAGCCTGAGAAGTATGCAATTCCATCCGGAGCGAAGGTCAAGACGGGCGGAACAACGCTCCACCTCCGCACGCGGTTAGTGGCTCCCTCCAACTCGACGTCGATAAAGCCGAGTGCCGAGAGGTCCTCCGCCAACGACCTTGCCTCCCAGGGCTGGAGGCTCTCGCTGGACACGATGTCCTCGAACTGCCTCCACGACCCGTTGTCCAAGTAACAGAGGGCATCGAGGACAAGGTTCATGTCTAGCGGCTCCCCGATGTGAACAGCCGGGCTTGCAACGGGCACCCGCGGGTTCGAAGAGCGGTTCACGGTCGATTGCGGCTTGGGCGCAGGCGGCCCCGGTGACCGTGGAACAGGGATCCTGTGCTCGCAGACGATGCATGCCATGGTTGGCTTTTCGCCCGGCTCGAGATCAACGTTCCTGAAGACGTGCCGCCCCTTCTTACACTGCTCGAGGTAGGTTCCCCGGATCAGGGCCGGGTCGGCCGTAGTTATCCCTAGCGGCGTGTCCTCTTCCTGCTGGCCCTGGAAACAAAGGCCACCGTCGGAAGCGACTCCGAAACCAGGCGGGTCGGCCGAGCCCAGTCCTTCGACGATGTGTCCCCGGACTCCCAAGTGCTGCGCTCCGTTGTCCGCCATAGTCGCGGTGGAAAGCGCTTGCCAATACAGGGTCCCGGTTCCGTCGCGACGAAGCGGGCGGGGTCTACGGGCGCTCCTCAGGAGAAGCGGGCGTTCAACCACGCGGTTACCGTTTCGGTATCCCGCGACACGAAGGTCTGAATGCGGATCGAGTCCAATGCCCCCCAGTTCCAGGGCACACTCTCCGTACCCGCTGGAAGAAACTATGACCTGGTCCTCGCCATCTTGGTCTTCCTCGTAAACCACCAGATCCAGCATCCCCGCCTCGCCAGAGAGGCGTATAGCCGGCGGCATGGAGGAGTGCCAGGTATCTGGCCCCAGCCGCAGCCCTTCCGTGGTAGACAAGGTCGCCTCCGTCGCGACCGGGTGTAGCGCGGTCAACCCCGTTGGTACTTGCGGTGGAGACACGACGAACTCGACGTTCTCGTAAAGCGTCCAGCCCGTCGGCAAGCCTTCCATCTCCCCGGGCTTGTAATGCTTGTAACCTGGTGCAGCGTAGGTTCGCAGGAACTGTTCGAGGCTTTCACGGAGCGATGGCGCCCCGTCGCTACACATCACGAGGTAGCGCTTTCCCAGCTGTGTCCGGCCAACTTCCAGCCAGTATGCACCGCCTTCATGCTGAACAAGTGGCACCAGTAGGCTGCGCTGCCGAGAGTACTTGCTTCCTCCCTTCTCGTCGGAGAGCTCGATGCCCTCGGCGAGAACCCGGGGGATGTTCACCGAGGCATCGGGGCAAAGGGTGGCGAACGCGGCGTAGTGCCTATTCGCGATCTCCAGCGTTTCGCCGGCGGCGGAACCGGCATTGTCCTTGGCCCGAAGTCCGGTTACCGGCGTGGACAGTTCCCCGGGAATACCGAAGGCCATGAAGAAACGGGCTCCCGACAGCCCCCTGGACAAGGATGCGACCGCCGAGAGCCTCTTGCCGCGCGCGTGCGAATCCTCTGGAATGGTTGCATATCGCCATTCCGAGAGTGCCTCGACCGCCGCCTGGCAAACTCGGCGCCGCAGGTCTTTCTTTGCCCAGGCCGCCCGAAGCCTTTGGGTGGGTTTCGGACCTCGCATCCACTCGTCGACGTAGGAATGCATCTCGTCGGAATCGATGTCCTCGCTTCCCGAGAAACGGAAACGCTCAAACATCGAGTAAAAGAGCTCCTTGTCGGCTTGCCGCACCACCGCCTGCGACATCGCGTAGCTCACGTATTCCCAGCTATTGAGCTTCTGGGCCGTTGGGCGCCCGTAGACGAAATCGTTTTCTGCAAGCCACCTGTTCAGGGCGATCCAGTATGCCTTGGTCGACCGGCCGTGGAAGCTAAGGCGGTTTCTCTCTACCCCGGTCAGCTCGTGTAGCCTCTGGTAGTAGTTCGCCGAAGAGAAGTTGCCATCCGAATGCATCATCTCCGCGGCATGAGCCAACACGTGGAGAAGACCGGTAAACGGAGGGGGCTCTCGCCGTCCTTCCACGTTCCAGTGTCGAAGATCGGCATGAAAGGGCGTGTAAGGATCGCCGGTGTCGTCCAGCCTGTTGCCGACAATCCGCCCAGCAGTGGCCGAAAGCTGTTCCTGCTCGACGCCGAGGATACTCGCCAGATGCTCCTCTTCACCCGGCGTCAATACCATGTAAAGCGGCCGTCCTTCGTACCGGCCGCCAAGAAGAACCTCGTTTAGCCCTTCGTTTAATCGAGTGTAGCTTGGTTCCATCAATCGCACGCCCCTCTTGATTGCAATACTTGCCGACACTCACCCAGCCGTCCAGACTCCGTTGGCGGGGTGCATGGCCGCCCTGCGGTGAAGTCACTGCGAGGATCTCTGGGGACCCGTGGGGAGCTTTCGTGCTAGCGGCTCCGTCGGTAGTTCCCTAAGCGGGCGGCGTGCACGAGCACCCCTGCAACCAAGCCAATCTGCACCAGTGACTACCATCCATGGTGTTTCGATCTGGATAGGGCACAAAATGACGTTATCATGCGGAGTGTGAAGGTATTGGAGAGGATCGGCGATGCTGGAAGTCAGTGATCCCGGAACGTTGCCGGCCACGAGCATGGTACAGGAACGGTCGGAAGGTCTGCGAATCGGGCGCATCCTATCGATGGTTGACCTGTTCGCCGGGTGCGGCGGACTCTCGACCGGGTTCGAGCAAGCAGGATTCACACCGGTATTCGTGAGCGAGATCAACGACGATGCGCGAAAGACCTACCTGTCAAACCGCCACCACGAGCTCGATGGGATCAAGTTCAGGGACCGCCCGGAACTCCAATGTGCCGACGCCAACGAGCTTACTGACGAGAGGATCGAGAAGCTAAAGCACGACCTCTCAGAATTGAATCTCGGCATACGATTCGAAGGCGACCAAACCAAGGAAGCCCAAGGGCAGGGAGGAACCTTGGACCTCGTTGCCGGGGGCCCGCCATGCCAGGGATTTTCTGGCATCGGGATAAGGCGCTCCTACGCGGTCGACCGAGTGCAAATTCCCTCGAACCGGCTTTACATGCGAATGGCCTTTGTCATCAGCCAAATGCGTCCGAAGATCTTTTTATTCGAGAACGTTAGGGGTTTATTGAACGCGAAGTGGACCCGTGAAGGAGGAGAAAAGGTATGGCTGGACGTGCTTGGCACGTTCATGGCGATCGACGGCTACACTGTGAGATGGTCACTTGTACATGCGAGCGACTACGGCGTGCCACAAAATCGACCACGCGTTCTGCTCGTCGGGATACGCCACGACGTCCTAAGGTCTGCCAGCGAAAGGCTCGATGATCTTGATCCGGCGATAAATCCCGACTCGCTTGAGGATAGCGCCGTAGATTGCGGGTTTCTTCCCCGGGGCGGTGAGAGCCGACCGCCCGACCTATGCGACCTGCTTGGTGACCTGGTCGATCCGGAGATCGGCCAACTTCTGGATAACGTGCGAGTCAACGGCAAGTACCCCTCGCATTTCAAGACCGAGGAATACCCCTTGCAGGATGAGAAGGGGAACGCGCTCGAGCTCACCGACGTCCAGAAAAGGTTTAGGTCGAGCCCAGGCAGCAAACAGCCTCGCTGGGGCAGCGTTTCCGACCACGAGTACAGCAAGCACCGCAAGGACATCGTCGAGAAGTTCCAGTACATGCTCGACCACAACGGCGAGATACCGAAAGCAATGCGAACCCGAAAGTTCTCGCAGCGGGTCTTGAAGAAGCAGTGGGGAAACCAGCGCCCGAACATCACAGCGACCTCGTTGCCGGACGACTACGTCCACTTTTCCCAGCCAAGGACGCTCACGGTTCGCGAGTGGGCCCGGCTCCAGCTCTTTCCCGACTGGTACGAGTTCCACGGCAAGCGGACAACCGGCGGCCTGCGCCGTGCCGGCAACCCCCGGGAAGGCAACTTCGACCGCGAGGTGCCCAAGTACACGCAGATCGGCAACGCCGTTCCCGTTGGCCTGGCCGAGAAGGTCGGCAAGCGCTTCAAGGAGATACTGGACGCGGCAACCTAGTGGAGCGAATCTAAATCTTGGTGCCCGCGCTTGACGGCTTCGATGATTCGGTCGGGATCGGCGGTCCAGGCGAACGGCCTGGGCTCCTGGTTGTGCTCGGCGACGAAGCGATTGATGGCGGCCTGCAGGTCGACCAGCGAATGGAACACGCCGCGCTTCAGGCGACGCTTGCTGAGCCG
>NZ_PIGG01000026.1:300000-402675 GCF_002924445.1 Minwuia thermotolerans | reverse complement strand
TCCAAGGGGAGGACTGCGCCATGAGCATCACGCCGATTTCCGCCGATTCTCACATCACCGAGCCGCCGGACTGCTATTCCGCGCGCATCGACAAGGCCTGGCGTGAGAAGGCGCCGCATATCGTCAAGGACCCGAAGTTCGGCGAGGTCTTCGTCATTCCCGGCTTCGACAAGCCGATCCCGATGGGGCTCGTGGCCGCCGCGGGGCGGGATCCGAAGGATCTCAACTTCAACACCCAGAACTACGGCGACCTGCATCCGGGCGGCTACGATCCCAAGGCGCGGCTGGCCGACCAGGATCGCGACGGAATCTTTGGCGAAATCATCTATCCTTCGGTCGGCATGATGCTCTGCAATCATCCAGACTTCGACTACAAGAAGGCCTGCTTCGACGCCTACAACATCTGGCTGCAGGAGTATTGCGACTTCGCCCCCGGCCGGCTGTTCGGCATGCCCCAGATCGCGATGCGCACGGTAGACGAAGGTATCGCCGACCTGATGGACCTGAAGGCGCGCGGCTTCCGCGGCATCATGATGCCGGGCGAGCCGGCGGTCGCCGACTATGACGACCCCATCTACGATCCATTCTACGAAGCCGCGGTCGACCTGAAGATGCCGCTGTCGTTCCACATCCTGACGTCGAGCAACGCCGCCGCCGGCCGCACGCGGGGGCCGCGGATCAACTCCTTCCAGTCGATCATCCGCGGCAATCAGGACATCCTGGGCACCTTCATCTTCGGCGGCGTCTTCGACCGGCATCCGGACCTGAAGATCGTCTGCGTCGAGGCCGACGCCGGCTGGGCGCCCCACTGGATGTACCGCGCCGACCACGCCTACAAGCGCCACCGTTACTGGATGAAGTGCGACGAGCTGCAGCGCCTGCCGTCCGAGTATTTCCTGGAGCACATCTACCTGACGTTTCAGGACGACTGGTCGGCCTTCCAGATGAAGGATCTGCTGAACGTGGACCGCCTGATGTGGGCCAACGATTTCCCCCATTCGGACGCCACCTGGCCCTGGTCGCAGGAGATCCTGGCAGAGCAGACCGTCAATCTGTCCGATCACGAAAAGCAACGCATCCTGCGCGACAATGTGCGGGAACTCTACGACCTGCCGATCCAGTAGGAGGCGGAAGATGCTCGATCTCAAGATCACCAACGGAACCATCGTCGACGGCACCGGCGCGAAGGGCTGGAAGGGCGATATCGGCGTCAAGGACGGCCGGATCGTCGCCATGGGCAAGGTGGACGGGGACGCCGAGCGCACCATCGACGCGAAGGGCCATGTCGTCGCGCCGGGCTTCGTCGACATCCACACCCATTACGACGCGCAGGTCGTCTGGGACCGGATGCTGTCGATCTCGCCCTGGCACGGCGTCACCACGGCCGTGATGGGCAATTGCGGCTTCGCTGTTGCGCCGACGCGGCGCGAGCACCGCGACCTGATCATGCGCACGCTGGAGAACGTCGAGGGCATGAGTGTGGCCGCACTGACGAGCGGCCTGGGCGACTGGGGCTTCGAGAGCTTCCCGGAGTATCTCGACGCGCTGGAGAAGCTGGGCACCGCGATCAACATCAGCGTCTTCTGCGGCCACACGCCGCTCCGGCTCTACGTCATGGGCGAGGAAGCGACGGAGCGCGAGGCCAACGCCGACGAGCTGGCTGAAATGAAACGCCTCGTCGAGGAGGCGATGGACGCCGGCGCCATCGGCTTCGCCACCTCCAAGGCCGTGACCCATACGGGCTACGCCGGACGGCCCGTGCCGAGCCGCCTCGCCTCCATGCAGGAGATCGAGACGCTGGCCGGCGTGCTGGGCGAGAAGGACAAGGGCATCCTGCAGGCCACCATCGGCCGCGAGCTGTTCATCCCGGAATTCGAGCGGATTGCGCGCCAGACGGGCCGCCCCGTGACCTGGACCGCCATGCTGGCGGGTACGCAACTCGCCGACGGCACCGCGGAAGAGCATCTCGAGCGCACCCGGGAGCTGAAGAACCAGGGCCTCGACATCGTGCCCCAGGTCACGCCGCGGGCGCTGATGTTCGAGATCCAGATGAAGGCGCCCTTCATCTTCGAGCCCGTCTCGGTCTTCAAGCCGGTGCGCGGCGCCAGCTTCGAGGAGAAGAAGCGCCTCTACGCCGACGCGGACTTCCGCGACGCGTTCCGCCACAAGCTGTCGGGCAATATCCGTCCCGGCTTCCAGCGCAGCTTCGACATGACCATCATCGCCGACGTCCCGGGCCATCCCGAACTGGCGGAGATGACCCTGGCGGATGCCGCCGCCCAGGCCGGCAAGCATCCGACGGATTTCATGCTCGACATCTCCCTGTCGACCGATCTGGAGGCGCGCTTCCGCATGCCGGTGGCGAACCATTTCGAGGACGAAGTGGAGCCGCTGTTGAAGGACGGCAACACGGTGATCGGCCTCTCCGACGCCGGGGCGCACGCCAGCCAGCTCTGCGACGCCTGCCTGCCGACGCATCTGCTCGGCCGCTGGGTGCGGGAGAAGAAGGTCTTCTCCATCGAGGAGGCCGTGCGGATGCTGACCAGCCGACCGGCGGAGGTCTTCGGCATCACCGACCGGGGCACACTGGCCGAGGGCCGGCCCGCGGACATCGTGATCTTCGATCCCGAGACCGTCGGCTGCGGACCCGTCCAGCGTGTCTGGGATTTTCCGGCCGGCGCAGACCGGCTGATCTCGGAAGCCGACGGCATCGACGCGGTGATTGTCAACGGCACCGTAATCCGGCAGGACAATGCCGACGCCGTGGACCCCAACGGTCCCCTTCCTGGAAACCTGCTGCGTGGTGGACATGCCTGACACGACGAACCCCGACAACAAGCCGGCGCCGAAGGACTGGACGCCGGAACTCGACGAACTCCATCTCCGCGAGGAGATGACCGGCGGCATGGGCGGCCCCGACAAGGTGGCCCGCCAGCACGCCGGCGGACGGCTGACGGTTCGGGAGCGCGTCGGGAAACTGCTCGACCCCGGCAGCTTCCGGGAGATCGGCCGCCTGACGGGCGTCGGCCAGTACGACGAGAACGGCCGGCTGGTGCATCTGCTGCCCAACAACTCGGTCATGGGCCGCGGCCAGGTAAACGGCCGTCCCGTCGTGATCTCGGGCGACGACTTCACTGTGCGCGGCGGCTCGGCCGACGCCACCAACAAGTCGAAGGCGCTCTATCCGGAAGAGATGGCCCGCGACCTGCGCATCCCGATCATCCGCCTGATCGAGGGTTCGGGCGGCGGCGGCTCGGTAAAGACCATCGAGACCAAGGGCCACGCCAACCTGCCCGGCGGACAGGGCCAGTCCTTCGGTTCCGAGCAGCTGATGATCAACATGGGCGAGATCCCGACCGTCGGCCTGGGTCTCGGCTCGGTCGCGGGGCTGGGCGCCGCTCGGCTGGCCGCGACCCATTTCTCGGTCATGGTCAAGGAACAGTCCGCCATGTTCGTCGCCGGTCCGCCGGTGGTGAAGGGCATCGGCGAGGACCTGACCAAGCAGGAACTTGGCGGCTGGCAGATCCAGCTTCCGGCAGGCGGCGTCGACAACGCGGCCGAGAACGAGGAAGACGCCTTCGAGCAGGCCCGGCAGTTCCTGTCCTACATGCCGAACTCGATCGACGAGCTGCCGCCGCGGACCGAATGCGCCGATCCGGTCGACCGCCGCGAGGAGAAGCTGTTCTCCCTCGTGCCGCGCGACATCCGCAAGGTCTACAAGATGCGGAAGATCATCGAGCTGGTAGCGGACCAGAACAGCTTCTTCGAGATCGCGCCGCTGTTCGGCCGCTCCGTGATCGCCGGACTGGCCCGTTTCGACGGCTGGCCGGTCGTCCTGCTGGCTTCCGACCCGTTCCACTACGGCGGCGTCTGGACCTCCGACGCCTGCCAGAAGGTCGTGCGCATGGTGGACCTGGCGGAGACCTTCCACCTGCCGGTGGTCTATCTCTGCGATTGCCCCGGTTTCCAGGTTGGACTGGAAGCCGAGCGCAACGCTACCATCCGCCACGGCGTCCGCGCCATGGCCGCCATCGAACAGACGACCACGCCCTGGTGCTCGGTGATCGTCCGCAGCGCCTTCGGCGTCGCCGGCGGTGCGCATGCGCCCTCCAGCCGCTTCCACTACCGCTTCGCCTGGCTGTCGGCCCGCTGGGGTTCGCTGCCGCTGTCCGGCGGCATCGAGGCGGCCTACCGCGCCGAGCTGGACGCGGCCGAGGACGAGGCCGCCAAGCTGGCTGAGATCAACGAACGGCTGGAGAAGCTGCGCAGCCCATTCCGGACCGCGGAGACTTTCGCCATCGAGGAAATGGTCGATCCCCGCGAGACGCGGCCGCTGCTCTGCGAGTTCACCAACATGGTCGCGCCGACCCTCCGGCCGGGCCGGGCGAGGATGTGGATGCGGCCGTGAAGGAACTGGAATTGGTGGACTCGGGCTATTATAATAATGGTAATAACCTAGGAGCCCGCCATGACCACGCTGAAACTGCGCCAGATCGGTTCGTCCGTCGGAGTCGTGATCCCGAAGGAACTGCTCGCGAAGTACAAGCTCGAGAAGGGCGACGAGTTGTTCGTCGTCGAGGATCCTGACGGCATCAAGCTTTCGAACTACGACGAAAAGACCCAGAAGCAGATCGAACTGGCGCGCCAGATCATGAAGCGCCGCCGTGCGGCTCTTCGCGAACTGGCCAAATGAGCAACTGGGAGTGGCTGGAGAAGGAAGTCATTCTCGCCATTCTCGCCGAACAGCTTGACGAACATGGCGGTATCACGGGTGTCAGGGACACGGCGCTTCTGGAATCGGCGCTCGCCCGACCGCGACAGATCGAGGCCTATGGCGACGCAGACCCGTCAAGGCTGGCGGCAGGTTATGTCTATGGAATCGCTAGGAATCACCCATTTCTCGACGGCAACAAGCGCACGGCCCTGGTAGCAGGGGAACTGCTTCTGGCGCTCAATGGTTACGTGCTGGACGCGGAGGATGCGGATTGCGTCGTGACCATGCTTCAGGTCGCGGAAGGTTCATTGACGGAAGACGAGTTCCGCGCATGGCTGCAGGCGCGGATACGGAAGGAAGCATAGCCACCTACCGCGTCAGGGCCGTCTCGCCGGCGATGACGGTCTGGCCGCGGCGGACCGCGATTTCGACGCCGGGATCCAGATAGATCTTCACCTGTCCCAGCGGGCCCATCGCGCCCAGGCTGTCGCCCGCCGCGCCCACGCGCCCGGTGCGGAGCCGCGTCAGCATGGACCACTGCGCCGGCGCCAGCAGCAGGCCGACATCCGCCGCTCCCTCGTCGGAGATGACGCAGCCGAATTCGCCCGCACGGCGGACCGCCCCCGCCGCCGGCTGGCGCAGCGCCGCCGAATCCAGCGGGCCCCTCGCCACGGTCACGCAAAGCCGGACATCCTCGCCAAATCCCATGGACGTCGGTGGCGCCGCGCGCTCCACCGACGTCACCCGCCCGTCCACGGGCGCGAGCACCGCCGAAGGATTGTCTGGCGCAGCGCGCACCGGATCGCGCCCCATGGCCAGCGCGCCGGCCAGCAAGACCACCAGCAGGAAACCCAGCCCCGGGGCGGCGAAAACCAGCACCAACGCAGCGCCGGCAAGTGCGGCGGCCGGACCGCGCCAGTCGCGCCGCAGCCTTGGCCAGAGGTCGAGAATGTCCATCGCGCTGCTCCCTCAAACCTTGCAAGGCCGCCAGTATAACTTGTCCGGGTAGCCGACCGGGACGCTGACAGCGGCCGCGCCGCATGGCAAGCTGGTCCCGATCAGGTCCGATGGGGAGGCGACCATGGCGCATGACGGCCACCACCACGACGACGACCATACCGTACCGCCGCACGATCTGGCGCTGCGCACGAAGGCGCTGGAATCGCTGCTGGTCGAGAAGGGACTGGTCGACCCGCAGGCGCTGGAGGAAATCATCGAGCGCTACGAGCACCGCGTCGGACCGCGCAATGGCGCGAAGGTCGTCGCCCGCGCCTGGACCGATCCGGATTTCGCCGACGCCCTGCGGGACGACGCCACGGCGGCGATTTCCTCGCTGGGCTTCACCGGCCGCCAGGGCGAACACATGGTCGCCGTCTGGAACGGCCCGAAGCGCCACAACCTCGTCGTCTGCACGCTCTGCTCCTGCTATCCGTGGCCGGTGCTAGGCCTGCCGCCGGCCTGGTACAAGTCCTCGCCCTACCGCAGCCGCGCCGTGATCGATCCCCGCGGCGTGCTGGCCGAGTTCGGAACGGAACTGGCCGACGACGTCGAGATCGACGTCTGGGATTCGACTTCGGAAGTCCGCTATCTCGTCATCCCCGAACGCCCCGCCGGCACCGAGGGCTGGGGGACAGACGAGCTTGAGAAGCTGGTCACGCGGAACTCCATGATCGGCGTCGAGAAGGCGCAAAGCCCGGAGACCGGGCGATGAACGGCGTCCACGACATGGGCGGGATGCAGGGCTTCGGGCCCATCGCGCCGGAGCCGGAGGCGGAGGAACCCCTGTTCCACGAACCCTGGGAGCGGCGCGTCTTCGCCCTGACGCTTGCCGCCGGGTTCCTGGGCGAGTGGTCGATCGACGAAGCCCGTCACGCCCGCGAGCGCATGAACCCCGCCGACTATCTCCGCGCCGGTTACTACGAGAAATGGCTCGACGCCGTCGGCCGGCAGATGGTCGAGAAGGGCCTGATCACGGACACGGAACTGGCCAGCGGCCGCCCGGAGCGGAAGGTGGCGCCGGACGAGTACCGCCTCCTGAAGGCCGGCACCGTGGACCGGGTCTTCGACAAGGGCGGCCCCGCGACGCTGGATGCCGGCCGGCCCGCCGCATTCGCGGTGGGCGACAGGGTACGGGCGCTGAACATCAATCCGGCGGGCCACACCCGCTCACCCCGCTACGTCCGCGGTCATGTCGGCGAGATCGTCCTGCACCATGGCGGCCATGTCTTCGCCGACGCCAACGCCCATGGCGAACGCCGGGGCGAGCATCTCTACACCGTCCGCTTCGATGCGAAGGAAATCTGGGGGCCGGACGCCTTCGGCGGCGCGATCATGGTGGACCTCTGGGAACCGCACCTGGAGACGGCATGAGCACGCCCGCGGACCTGCCCGGACTGCCCAGCGACGCAGACGGCCCCGTCTTCGCCGAGCCCTGGGAGGCAGAGGCCTTCGCGCTTACCGTGCGGCTGCATGAGCAGGGTCATTTCACATGGGCGGAATGGGCGGCGACGCTGTCGGCGGAAATCGACCGCGCCAGGACTGGCGGCGATGCCGACCTCGGCGACACCTATTACCGGCACTGGCTGGCGGCGCTGGAGCGGCTCTGCGCCGAAAAGGGACTCGCCGGCGCAGCGCAGCTGGACGAACGCAAGGACGCCTGGCGGCGGGCCTATCTCACGACGCCCCACGGGCGGCCGGTGGAGCTGAAGCGCGGCTGACCTAACCCGCGCCGCGCATGGCGCGCGTGACCAGCACGTCGATCACCTGCCCTTCGCCCAGTACCTCGTTGGCCTGCTTGATCAGGCGGTTCTTCACCGATTCGAAGTCGATGCGGCCTGAGCCGTCCTTGTCGGTCACCGAGCGGCCGTAGAACTCCCGCAGGAAGGCGTCATGCAATCGCGGCTTCAGCGTCATGGCCTCGTCGCGCGCGGTGCTGCTCGCCATCTCCATGGTCACGTTCAGGAAGATGTAGTGGCGGATTCGGTTCGCCCGGATGATCGGCGCCGTCAGGCCCTCCATGCGCAGGTAGATGGGCTCGGAAGGCGGCGTGATGGCCGCCGTCTCCGCCTGGGCCGGCGACTCGCCGCCCGACATCATCATGAAGGCCGCGCCGCCGCCGCCGGCCAGCAGCAGGCCGAGCGCACCGAAAATGACCAGTTTCTTCATCGTTTCCGCCCGAGATCCGGCTGTTTCAGGTTCATCGGAAAAGTGTAGCCCGGAAGCCGTTAACAGCTGCTGAACCGGCCTGCGTTAATCGATCCTTAAGCGCTCGCCGCGCCCAATGACAGGTGGAGAACTCCCTCCCGGAAAAGGGCCATGGTCGGCATATTCGGCGGAAACGACAGTCAGACGCGGACGATCACGCTGTTCTCGATCGACAGCTCCCTGCTGCAGGGCGCGTTCAACGCCAAGCTGGCGCAGAACGCGGTCGCGCGCGGCGTCGCGCCGACTGCCGCCAGCAGCCGCGGCCCGGACGTCATCGCGCCATGGGACAAGCCAACGGGACTGCTCGATCTGCCCGACGAACTGGGGGAACACCTGTCGCGGAACAACCTGTTCGCAGGCACCGGGGAGGGTCTGCGTTCCGACCTGACCAAGACCCAGGAGAACCTCTTCCGGATGTGGAAGGGGATGAAGAAGATGCAGGCCCTGGCGGCCTTCGCCGCCGAGGACAAGCGCGCCGATCTGGTGCGCGGCCAACTCCAGAAGCAGTTCGAGCGCTACGAGAGCGAGATCTTCGATTTCGTCGGCAAGGCCCAGCTCTCGGGCGTGAAGCTCATCGCCGGGCCGCTCGAGACCAAGGCAGAGACGGACGCGCGCATTCCCCGATCCTCCTCGGAGTACGAGGGCCGGCGGCTGATGGGCAGCGTCGGCGACGCCGTTCCGGGCCTGGATACGAATACGCGCTTCAACATCAACGTCACCAAGAGCGACGGCTCCGTCTTCGACATCGCCATCGACCTGGCGGACATCGGCGCCTCGAAGACGCTCGGCAACATCTCCGAGCACATCAATACGCAACTGGAAGCCGCCGGGGTGACGACGCGGTTCTTCACCTATGGCGATGGGGAAGGAAAATTCGGCCTGAAGGTCACGCGCTCCATCCTGGAGGAGGTCGTGCTGACCCCGGTCGACGGCGACGCAGCGGTCTATGTTGCGGGCACATCGGGCAATGGCGAGTTCGCCAAGGGCAGCGTGCGCAAGTTCACCGACCTCGACGGCACCATGACCCAGGCTTTCGACGCCAAGACCGAGGTCGAGGACGGCGTCTCCCGGATCGCGGCGTCCGCCCTCGGTCCCAATGGCGAGCTGTTCGTGCTGGGCACCACCTCCGGCGACATCGGCGGCCAGGTCGTCGGCGGCGAGAAGGACGTCTTCCTGACCCGCTATGACGCCGCCGGCAACGAGGTCTGGCGGCGGCTCGTCGGCTCGACAGACACCGCCGAAGGCTATGGCCTGGCCGTCTCCGACGATGGCTCGGTCGCCATTTCAGGCCGCGCCAACAAGCCCCTGACCGAAGCCTCCCCCGACAACGGCATCAACAGCTTCGTGACCCTCTACGACTCGGGCGGCGAAGCGCAATGGACCCGCCACACCGGCCCGCAGGCGGTCGACGCAGCCTTCGCGGTCGACTTCGACGCCGACGGCAATGTCGTCGTGGCAGGCGCCAGCGCCGGCGCCCTTTCCGGCCAGACTCACCAGGGCGGGCAGGACGCCTATCTCCAGCGGCTGTCGGCCGGCAACGGTTCCGTCCTGGACCAGATCCAGTTCGGCGATGCCGGCAGCGAGACGGCCAGCGCCGTGCGGGTCGCCGACGGCCTCGCCTATGTCGCCGTCAACGACGACGGCCAGGGCGTCGTCAACGTCTATGACGTCAACGACCTCGCCGCCGGGCCGACGCAAACCATCACTGTGGGCGGGGCCGGCGAGACCACCCGCATCTCCGCCATCGAAGTGGACGGGGCCGGCAAGATCTTCGTCGCCGGCGACACCACGGACAGCACCTTCACCGGTGCGGGAACCGACGGCCGGCTGACCCATTCGGGCGGCGCCGACGGCTTCGTTGCCCGGCTCGACGAAGCCAGCGGAACCATGGATTTCGGCGCCTATCTGGGCACTGCCGAGGCCGATCGCATCCGCGGTCTCGCCATCGCCTCCACCGGCGAGATCTACGTCACCGGGGAGACGGAAGGCAATCTGGACGGCAACAACCTGGTCGGCAGCCGCGACGGCTTCATCAGCCGCATGGACGCCAACGGCGCGCCGCAGACCACGAAGACCTACTCCGGCATCAACGGCCGCGTGGATTCCAACGCCATCGTGATCGACGAGAAGGGCGATTCCGCCCTGACCCGTCTCGGCCTCGGGCACGGCAATATCGGCGATATCGGTTCTCTGACCGTGACCTCGACCAGCGCGGTCAGGCCGGGCATGTCCTTCTCCATGGCGGTGGACGACGGTCCTTTGCGCCGCATCGATATCGAAGCCGACGATTCGATCCGCTGGGTCGCCTTTCAGATGAACCGCGTGCTCGGCCGCGACGGCCTGGTCGAGGTCAAGCGCGAAGGCGATCACGAATATCTCAGGGTCAATGCGCGGAGCGACTCCAAGATCTCGCTGCGTGGCGGTTCGGAAGGGTTCGACGCTCTGCCGGGCCTCGGCCTGAAGGAAACAGACATCTTCGGGCCGAAGATGAAGGAACGCGACGACGTCTTTGCCCTCGGCTTCGGCAAGTTCGTCAACCTGCTGGACTTCGAGGCGGCCGCGGACGCACGCGACCACATGGGCTTTGCCCTGAAACAGATCGAGAAGGCATTCGACAGCCTGACGGCAAGCAACGAGGACCCGCTGGCCAGGCGCCGACGTGAGGCCCTGCTGGAACGGCCGCCGGCGCAGATCCAGAAGCAGATCGCCAACTTCGAGGCCGCGCTGGCGCGTCTCAGCGGGTGAAGATGGCCATCAGCGCCGAGATCGTGAACAGCGACAGACCAGTGCCGAGCAGGATCGCCGAGGCCGAACGCTGGGTGTAGATGCCGTAGTAGCGCGCCAGCAGGAAGACGTTCACCCCCGCCGGCATGCCGGCGTTGATCGTGGCGACGGCGACCCAGAGCGGGTCGTTCTGGAAGACGATGGCGGTGAAGAACCACACCAGCAGCGGCAGCGCCGCCAGCTTCAGCGCCACCAGGGTCAGGCTCTCCTTCAGGTCGCCGGCGAGGGAGAACTGCGTCAGCGATGCACCGAGGGCGCAGAGCGCGGCCGGCGTCGCTGCGGCGGAGAGCATGTCGATCAGCCGGTCGAGAACCGACGGCAGAGTCCAGCCGGTGAAGCCGAAGGCGATGCCGGCGACCATGCCCAGGATGACCGGATGGACCGCCAGGCTGCGGAACGCGTTGAGCAGGATGCGGCCCGGATTTACCCCGCCCTCGCCGCGCAGCGCCTCGACCAGCAGCGTCGCCAGCGGGATCAGGATCATCGGATGGAAGGTGACGATCATGAGCAGTGGCAGCATCCCCGCCTCGCCGAAGGCGGTGTAGATCAGCGGAATGCCCATCAGCACGGTGTTGGAGAAGACCGCCGACATGCCCGCCAGACCGAGTTCCGGCTTGCCGTTGGCGAAGACAAAGCGGCCCATGGCCATGGTCAGCGCGAACAGCGTCAGCACGGCGGCGAAATAGCCCAGCACGATCGACCATTCGATCCCCTGCTCGGGCAGGCCGCGGCCGAACAGCCGGAACAGCAGCGCCGGAATGGCGGCGTAGAAGACGAAATTGGTCAGCGCCTTGATACCGGCCTCTCCCGCCAGCAACGGCGAACGGCCCAGCGCGTAGCCGATCGCGATCAGCGCGAAGACCGGCAGGACGATCTCGATGACGGCGCCCATGCGGCCCCTCCCCTCTTGCGTCTCAGCGTTATAGCGCGCGCGGCGGCCCTGTCATTCGCTTGTGCGGCGGGCGGCTTCGCACTATTTCGGGTCGCATGACAGATCGTGACCCCATCCACGTCGTCGGCGGTGGCCTGGCCGGCTCCGAGGCGGCCTGGCAGATCGCGCGCGCCGGCTGGCCCGTCGTGCTGCACGAGATGCGCCCGGAGCGCCGAACCGACGCCCACCAGACCGATGGCCTGGCCGAGCTCGTGTGCTCCAATTCCTTCCGCTCCGACGACGCCGAACAGAACGCCGTCGGACTGCTGCACGAGGAGATGCGGCGCGCCAATTCCCTGATCATGACTGCCGCGGACCGTCACAAGCTGCCCGCGGGCGGCGCGCTGGCGGTCGACCGCGACGGTTTCTCCGGCGCCGTGCAGGCGGCCATCGAGGCGGAGCCGCTGGTGACGATAGAGCGCGGCGAAGTGCCCGGCCTGCCGCCGGCCGAATGGCGCAGCGTCATCATCGCGACCGGGCCGCTGACCTCGCCGGCGCTCAGCGAGGCGATCCTTTCGCTCACCGACGAGGGCGCGCTGGCCTTCTTCGACGCCATCGCGCCCATCGTGACCCGCGAGTCCATCGACTTCGACATCGTCTGGCTCCAGTCGCGCTACGACAAGCCCGGTCCGGGGGGCGGCACCGCCGACTACGTCAACTGTCCACTGAACGAAGAACAGTACAACGCCTTCCTCGATGCGATATTGGAGGGAGACAAGACCGAATTCCGCGACTGGGAGAAATCGACGCCCTATTTCGAGGGCTGCCTGCCGATCGAGGTCATGGCGGCACGCGGGCGGGAGACGCTGCGCTTCGGCCCGATGAAGCCGGTCGGGCTGACGGACCCGCGCACCGGCGAGTCGCCTCACGCGGTCGTCCAGCTGCGCCAGGACAACGCGCTGGGCACGCTCTACAACATCGTCGGCTTCCAGACGAAGCTGAAATACGGCGAGCAGGGCCGGGTCTTCCGGATGATCCCGGGGCTGGAAAACGCGCAGTTCGCGCGCTTCGGCGGTCTGCACCGCAACACCTTCATCAACAGCCCGCGCCTGCTGGACCCGCAACTGCGCCTGAAGGCCGAACCGCGCCTGCGCTTCGCCGGCCAGATCACCGGCGTCGAGGGCTATGTGGAAAGCGCCGCGATCGGCCTGCTGGCCGGACGGCTGGCCGCCGCCGAGGCCCGGGGCGAATTGATCGACCCGCCACCTGCGGAGACGGCCATGGGAGCCCTGCACAGCCACATCACCGGCGGCGCCGACGCGCGGACCTTCCAGCCGATGAACGTGAATTTCGGCCTCTTCCCGGAACTCGGCGAGCGTTTCCGGGGCCGCGACAAGCAACGGCGGAAGCGCAAGGCCTATTCCGACCGGGCACTGGCTGCCCTGGCCGGCTGGCTCGGCGGCGAGACGATCGCCGCCGAGTAGCAGGCGTCAGCGGGTCCGCGTCTTGTCGAGCGGGTGGCGGGCGACGGAAGTGAGTTCAGCACGGCTGAGGCCGATGTCCTTCAGGGTGCGGTCGTCCAGCGCCATGAGCTGGCGGAGGCGGCCTTCCTCGGCATAGAAATCGCCGATGCGTTCGACGACAGCAGCGACGCGCTCGCCCAGACGGGCGAAGAAGCCGGCGTCACCATGGCGGATGTCGTAGCTCTGGACAGTCATCGTTCAACTCCTTCGTTCGGCAAAGGCTTTTTTGCCCGGGTGGAAATCGATCTGATCTCCGTTGAACGGTGAAATGGTGCTTTACCGCAGCGCAGCAAACGACATATTCTCCACGCTCGACATACCAATAGTATATCAGGGACCGATGAAGAGACGCCTGCCGCCGCTCAACGCGCTGCGCGCCTTCGAGGCCGCAGCCCGCCACGAAAGTTTCAAGGCCGCGGCGGAAGAGCTGGCGGTGACGCCCGCCGCCGTCGGTCACCAGGTCCGCACCCTGGAAGACCATCTGGGCGTGGAGCTGTTCGCGCGCCTGAACCGCTCCGTCGAACTGACCGACCGGGGCCGGCGGCTGCTGCCCGGCCTGTCGGCCGCCTTCGACCAGATGGTGGAGGCGCTTTCGGCGATCGAAGGGCCGGACGACACCAATGTCATCGCCGTCTCGACGGTGCCGTCCTTTGCCGTGAAGTGGCTGATCCCGCGCCTCGACCGTTTCAACCGCGCCTATCCCGACTACGACGTCAGAATCTCGGCGAGCGTGGAGATGGCGGATTTCCGCCGCGATCACATCGACTGTTCCATCCGCTTCGGCCGCGGCATCTATCCGGGCCAGAAGGTCTGGAAGATTCTGGACGACACCATCCTGCCTGCGGCGAGCCCGGCTTTGCTGGAGCAGGAAGGACCGATCAGGACACCCGCGGACCTGGCGCGCCTGCCGCTGGTGCATGACGATTCGCTGCGCTTCGACCCGATGACGCCGGACTGGCAAGCCTGGCTGACCGCTGCCGGCGTGGACGAGATCGTGGACTGGCGCCGGGGACCGCATTTCTCCTTCGCCGACCACGCCCTGCAGGCGGCGATCGATGGTGTCGGCATCGTGCTGGCGCGCCGTTCCATCGCGGCCCAGGACATCGCCGACGGGCGGCTGGTGCCGCTGTTCGAGACCGAGCAGCCACTGACCATGTCGTACTGGTTCGTCACCACGCCAGAGAAGTCCGACCAGCCGCGGATCAGCGCCTTCCGCAACTGGCTGCTGGCCGAGGCCGCGGAATAGCAGTCAGTCGGCGGCCGCCTTCATCGGCGCGCGGGAACCCTGCGGATCCAGCGGAATCTGCGCCCTGAAGCTGTCCGCCGAGGCGGCCTCCCACCAGTCGGCGTAGATCGTCTCCTCCGGCGCGTCGAGCAGCGCATTCAGCGCCAGGAAGTCGTGGACCTGATCGATCGAGGCGGCGTCGCTCTCGCCGATGCGGTGGACCAGGTGATGCGGCTTCAGTTCGCGCGGATGGGTCAGGCCGGCGGCGCCCAGGATCTCGGTCAACGCCTCCACGGTCTTGGCGTGGAACCGCGCCGCTCGCGGACCCTGGACATCGACGACGAGGCCGCGCTGACGGCCCTTGTCCTGCGTCGTGACGCCCGTCGGACAGGTATCCAGATGGCAGCGTTGCGCCTGGATGCAGCCGATGGAGAACATGAAGGCGCGGGCGGCATTGCACCAGTCCGCGCCGATGGTGAAGTTGCGCGCCAGCCCCGCGCCGGAAAACACCTTGCCGCTGGCGGCGAGGCTGACTTCGTCGCGCAGGCCCGTGCCGACCAGTGCGTTGCGCACGGTCACCAGCCCGTCGGTGAGCGGCATGCCCACCCGGTCCGAAAGCTCCTTGGGTGCGGCGCCGGTACCGCCCTCGCCACCGTCGACGACGATGAAATCCAGCAGGATGCCGGTCTTCAGCATCGCCTTCATCACCGCCAGAACTTCGTGGATCTGGCCGACGCAGAGCTTGACGCCAACGGGCTTGCCGCCGGAGAGCTCACGCAGGCGGGCCGCGAACTCCAGCAGTTCCACCGGGGTCGAGAAGGCCGGGTGGCTGTTTGGCGAGATCACCGTTTCACCAACCGGCACGCTGCGCGTCTCCGCGATCTCCTCGGTGACCTTGGCCCCGGGCAACATGCCGCCATGGCCGGGCTTGGCGCCCTGGCTGAGCTTGATCTCGACCATCCTCACCTGGTCCATCCGCGCCTTCTCGGCGAACGCTCCCGGGTCGAAATTCCCTTCGCCGTCATGGCAGCCGAAATAGCCTGTGCCCAGCTCCCAGACCAGGTCGCCGCCGTGCCTGAGGTGATAGGGGCTTATGCCGCCTTCCCCGGTGTCGTGATAGAAGCCGCCCTTCGCCGCGCCCAGGTTCAGCGCCTCGATGGCGTTCCCCGAAAGGGAACCGAAGCTCATCGCCGAGATGTTGAAGACGGAGGCGTTGTAGGGGCGCCCACATTGTGGACCACCTATATCGATGCGAGGGTTCCGGTCGGGGTCGTTTGCCGGCTCCATGGAATGACCGAGCCATTCATATTCCCCCGAGGCCGTGTCCAGTTCGGTCCCGAAGGGAATGGTGTCGTTGAAGCCGCGCGCCCGGGCGTGGATCAGGTTTCGCGCGCGCATGTCGAAGGGTTTCCCTTCCCGGTCTCCTTCGACGATGTAGGCCCTGAGATAGGGCCGGAGGCTCAACGCCAGCCAGCGGATGCGCGCCGCAACGGGATAGTTCCGTGTCAGCGTCCAGCGCGTCTGTCGCCAGTCGCGCACGCCCAGCGCAGCGAGTGGCGCAGCGACGACCAGCCCGGTCAGGAACCACGGACTTACGAGCCAGCCCAGCACCGCAAACAGGGCGGTAAAAACCAGGCCGGCGATGAACAGGCTGTAGCGTTTCAGAACGTCACGGTTCATGCGGCCTCCTGCACACAACGACGGGCGGCATGACATGCCATTTGAGGGCCGCGGCGCCGGACCCCATGCGGCGGATCGTCCGGGCCGGCCTCACGAAACGCCGGAGGGCGCGCGGAAGGCATAGTCCAGCAACGTCAGGCCGAAGAGCACGGCAAGCCAGACCAGCCCGCCGAGCGCCATCACGCGCACCAGCCCGCCGGCCTCCCTCAGCCGCATGAAGACGGCGAATATCAGCGCGGCCTGCAGCGCGGCGACGCCCAGATGACCCGCGACCCGCCAGGGCGTGAGGTCGAGATCCGTCAGCGCCAGCGACAGGCCGAGCAGACCCAGCAACACGATCCAGGCGAGAACGCCGCGCGCCACATCCCGCATCGTTCAACCTCCCCGCAAAAGGTAGAGCGTGGGAAAGAGCAGCAGCCAGACCGCATCGACGAAGGCCCAGTAGAGGCCGACGATCCGCAGCCGGCGCTCCAGCTTCGCCGGCCTCCGCCAGCGTGCGATCCGCGCCGCCATCCAGCCGATCAGCCCGACGCCGATCGCCATGTGCAGGGCGTGCAGGCCGGTCATGGCGAAGTAGAAGTTGAAGAACATCTCCGCCTGCTCCGGCCGTGGCCCGTCATAGCGGAACGCCAGCCCCGGCAGCGGCGCGAGACCCTTGCCGATTTCATGGTGATATTCCAGGCCCTTGATGGAAAGGAATACGAGCGCCAGCGCACCCGTCGTCGCCAGCAGGGTCAGCGCCGCCCTGCGCCGGCCCGCCGCCATCGCCGGTTCTGTCAGCGCCATGGCCAGACCGCTGGTGATCAGGATGGCGGTATTGATGGCACCCAGCTTGAGATCAAGCTCGCCGGCGGCGGCGGCGAAAGCCGGGCCGTAGCTGACCCGGTAGACGGCGTACGCGCAGAAGAGCCCCCCGAACAACAGCAGCTCCGTCGCCAGGAAGAGCCACATGCCCGCCAGATGTGCCTGACGCTCCTGCCCCGCGTCCTCGAAATGGGCCGCCCCGGGCTCGTTGCTGGCGCGCTCACCGTCGATAGGCATAGGGCGGTCCGCCGATACGCGGCGGCTCCTCGAAATTGTGCTTGCCGGGGGGCGACGGGATCGACCACTCGAGGCCGATCGCCTCCCAGGGATTCGATCCTGCGCGGCGGCCCCAGATCAGCGACCAGAGCAGGTAGACCGCCGGCATCAGATAGCCCGCCCCCCGGCATCAGATAGCCCGCCCCCAGGACGATGGCGCCGACCGACGAGATGTCGTGCAGCAACTGATACTGGTCGGGATAGGTGTGATAGCGGCGCGGCATGCCGGCGAAGCCCAGCAGGAACTGGGGCAGGAACGTCGCGCTGAAGCCGACGAACAGCGTCACGGCCGCGACGCGGGCCCAGATCTCCGGATAGAGCCGGCCGGTCATCTTCGGCCACCAGAAATGTATCCCGCCCAGATAGGCCGTGACCATGCCGCCGACCATGATGAAGTGGAAATGGGCCGTCACGAAATAGGTGTCGGTCAGATGCACGTCCACCGCCAGGGCTGCCAGGAACAGTCCGGTCAGCCCGCCGACCAGAAAGAAGCCGACGAAGTTCATGGCGTAGATCATCGGCGCGGTCAGGCTGATGCGGCCGCGGTGCAGGGTGGCGGTCCAGTTGAACACCTTGACGGCCGAGGGCACGGCGACGAGGTAGCTGAAGAAGGAGAACACCAGGCTGGCGTACATCGACTGCCCGGCGATGAACATGTGGTGTCCCCAGACCAGGAAGCCGATCAGCGCGATCGCCAGGATTGCGTAGGCCATCGCTCGATAACCGAAGACCGGCTTGCGCGCGAAGCAGGCGATGATCTCGCTCACCACCCCCATGCCCGGCAGGATCATGATGTAGACCGCCGGGTGGGAGTAGAACCAGAACAGGTGCTGGAACAGCAGCGGATCGCCGCCCAGCGCCGGATCGAAGACGCCGATCCCCAGGGTGCGTTCCAGCAGGATCAGGACAAGGGTGATCGAGAGTACCGGTGTCGCCAGCACCATGATCAGGCCGGTGGCGTAGTTCGCCCAGACGAACAGCGGCAGCCGGAACCAGCTCAGCCCCGGCGCCCGCATGGTGTGGGTGGTGACGATGAAGTTGATGCCGGTCAGGATCGAGGAGAAACCGACGACGAAGACCCCGGTCGCGGCCAACACCACCGCAGAATGCGCGAACATGCTGCTGTAGGGCGTATAGAAGGTCCAACCCGTGTCGACACCGCCGACGATCACGGTCAGCACCGTGAACAGCCCGCCCAGGGCGTAGATGTACCAGGACAGCAGGTTGAGCCGCGGGAAGGCCAGGTCCTTTGCGCCGATCATGATCGGCAGCAGGAAGTTGCCCAGCGTCGCCGGAATTGACGGGATCAGGAAGAACCAGACCATGACGATGCCGTGCAGCGAGAACAGGCGGTTGTAGGCCTCCGAATCGAAGAACAGCGGATTGGGGGTCAGCAATTCGAGCCGGATGGCCAGCGCCGCCGCCGCGCCGACGAAGAAGAAAGCGGTGATGGAGACGAGGTAGAGCCAGGCGATCCGCTTGTGGTCCGTGGTCGTCAGCCAGGCGCGGATCGACCGGTCGCCGGCGAGATAGCTGCCGGTGTCGGCGCGCACATCTTCGCCCCGGGCGCTCATCGGCCGCTCTCCACGACCGTATCGAGGGAGCGGATATAAGCGATCAGTTCGAGGATCTCGGCTTCGCTCACCTGCCCCTCGTAGCTCGGCATGATCGGCTGATAACCGGCCACGACATACTTGCGCGGCAGCAGAATGGAATCCCGAAGATAGGCGTCGTCGGCAATCACCGTGCTCCCGCCGGCGAGCGGGACCGGCTGACCGTGCAGGCCCGCAAGGGACGGAGCGCGGACATCGGACCGCGGACTGTGGCACCCCGAGCAGCCGAGCGCGGCGAACAGCGCTTCACCGGCCTCCGCGGGTGACAGGGGGGCTTCCCTTTCCGCCAGCCACTGCTGGAAGTCGCCGGGGCGCATTGCGACGACCTTTCCGCGCATTCGCGAATGATCGGCGCCGCAATACTCGGCGCAGAACAGTGAATAGACGCCAGGCTCTGTCGCCTCGAACCACATGCTGACATAGCGGTGGGGCAGCACATCCCGCTTCAGCCGGAAGGCGGGCACGTAAAAGCTGTGGATGACGTCCTGCGAGGTCATGCGCAGTTCGATCTTCCGCCCGACCGGCACGTGAAGCTCGTTGATCTCCCGTACGCCGTTCGGATGATGGAGCTTCCACATCCACTGCTTGGCGACGACGTTGACTGTCATCGCCCCCGGCGCACCGGAGAACTCCCGGAAGTAGAGGGAACCCGCCCAGGCAAATATGGACAGGAAGATGATCAGCGTCGCCACGACCGAACCTATCTCGATCCGGCGCGAATGGCGTTCGATGAAGCCGGAACCGCGGCCGCGGCCCGATCCGGCCCGGTAGTAGATGGTAAAGCAGAACATCGTCCCGCCGATCAGGACCACGGCCAGGACCGAGGCCCCGACCAGGGAATAGAACAGGTAGTCCAGTTCCCGCGCCACCGAGGAGGCCTGCTCCGGCCAGAGCAGCAGCTCGCCCGGCGCATCGGCGATGTAGGAGGGCGCCTGCCTGCTCATGCGCCCTCCTCCCGCCGGCGCCGCGCGCGGCGTTCGCGGACAAGCAGCAGGACCAGCCCGGCTCCCAGCAGAACCGCCGACCCCAGCCCGGCAGTGCGGAGAATGTTCGTCACCGCCAGGCTGTAACGACCGGTCTCCGGATCGAAGGTGAAGCAGCGCAGCGCCAGACGGTCGGCGACCGAACCCAGTTCCCCCCGGCCTGCCTCCAGCAGGGCCAGTTCGATGTCCTCCGACTGAAACTCCATCCCGACGAGATAGCGGTTCACCCGGCCCTGCCCGTCGATCAGGATCAGTCCGGCCGGGTGTCCGTAGGTGTCGCGCTCGGCGTCGTGAACGAATCGGAAGCCGACCGCGTCCGACAGCGCCGAGATCTCGGACTCGCGACCGACAAGCAGGTGCGCCGGCGGCGCGTTGCCCGCGCCCGCAAGATCGGCCAATGCCCGGCGCGCCTCGTCCGGACCGTCACCGGGATCGATGCTGAGCGTGATCAACCGGTAGTCCTCGCCCGGGGCGAACGCCACCTTGCGCAGGGCGTCTCCCAGATTGCGGAAGATCACCGGGCATATGTTGGCGCAGGAGTACCAGCCCATGACCAGCACCGCCGGCTTGCCGTCCAGAACATCGCCAAGCCGCGCGCGCTCGCCATGGCGATCGCGAAAGGCGATATCGGCGGGCACGGTCGCGCCTATCTTCTGGTCGAAGCCGATCCGCGCCTGCATGTCGCGCTGGGTTTGCGCCGCCCCAGACGCGCCCGCTGCAAGCAGCACCGGCAGGAACACGGCGGACAGCCACCTCGCCTTGCTCATGGCTCCGCCTCCCCCTCACGGCGCTGCACCAGGAGTTCCATAGCCCGCTCCACGGGAATGCGAGCGATGCCCCGCTTGCGGTCGACCCAGCCATAGCTCTCCAGCCGCGCCCGGGCCTGTGCCTGCATCCGCTCCAGATCGGCTTCGGGCGCGGGCTGGGAGGCCGGACCCACAACGGGCGGCGCCTCGACGATCGCCGCCTGTCCCGGCGGCGCGGGCCAGATCCACCTGCCCAGAGAGATGGCCAGGGCGGCAAGCACGCCAACGACGGCCAGGAACAGCAGCGCGCCGCGCAGCGCCCGGCCGGCGGGAAGTTCCGTCGATCCATAGCGGCGCTGTTCCGTCCGGCCGCTCATTCTGCCCCTCCCCCGCCGGCGTTCCGCCGGTAATGAAGACTGCCGCTCAGGCCGGCCAGGCCGCCAACCGTCAGCAGCGCCGCCGGTGTCTGCCAGAAGAGGGCCGGGCCCTTGTGGTGAAGGCTGGGCAGCACGAGCCAGAGGCTTTGCAGCAGATGCCCGAAAAGCACGGCGCCGGCGGCGAGCCGCACCGCGCGCCGGCTCTGCCGGCCTGCCGGCATGGCCAGAAGCAGAACGGGAACGGCGAAGAACAGGGCGGTCATGGCGACGGTGACGACACGCCAGCCGCCGGCAGCGCGGTCGAGATACCAGCCGATCTCGTGCGGCAGGTTGGCCATCCAGATGATCAGGAACTGCACGAAGGAGGTGAAGACCCAGATCAGCAACACGCCGAGCAACAGCGTCGCGAAATCGCGGACGCCTCGGTCCATCGGCGTCTCGCCAAGGAGAGAAAGCAGCAGGGCGGCAGCCATGGCCGGCGCCGTGAACGCGGCCATGCAGACCACACCAAGAACATCGGAATACCAGTGCGGATCCAGCGACATCACCCAATCGAAGCTGAAGAAGGTCACGCTCAACGCCCACAGCACTGCGCCGGCCGCGGCGAGGCCGCGGTCCGGGCGAAATCCGGTGCGCCATGCGCCCAACGCCCATGCAAGACCGATCCAGATGACGGCATGGAGGACGAACCGGGCGGTCAGAAAGCCCTGATCCAGATAGAACCGCTTGTCGGCCAGGTGATGTCGCAGGTCCGCCGGCGGATCGATCCAGGCGAAGACATGTTCGGGGCCGGCGGCAAGGATCACCGCGAAGGGGAGCAGCGCCGCCGGCAGCGTGGCGAGGAGCGCACGCACCGGAACATCCGTGGCCCGGCCCCAGGCGCCGCCGGTCAGGCCATGAGCGATGCAGATGGCCATCGCGCCCAGCGGCAGCGCCAGCCAGAACAGGCCGGCGGCGGCGAGCGCCTGCATCAGTCCGCCCAGGTCGGTGAGGGCGCCGACAATGCAGAGCACCGCCCCGGATGCGGCGCCGAAAGCGAAGAGATATCGCGCGCCCGAGCCTGTCATTGCACCGCCTCCCCTTCGGGCAGTCGCATGCGCAACGCAGCGGGCAGCGAAGCCGCCTGGACGTGCTGGCTGAGTTGCAGGGCGCGGACATAGGCGACCACCGCCCAGCGGTCCTCTGGCGCGACACGGTCGGCATAGGCGTACATCAGGCCCCGGCCCTCGGTGATGACGCGATAGAAGTGGTCGCCACCGGCCCGCCGCAGAGCCGCGGTGTGGAAGCTGGGCGGCGGCGGGAACCCCCGGCGGACCACCATGCCGCGCCCGTCGCCCGTGTAGCTGTGGCAGGGCGCGCAGATATTGTTGTAGAGGGTGCGCCCGCGGCGCAGCAGCGCCAGCGTCGTCTCGGGACGGGGCGGCGCCGGGGCGATCCGCTCATCCCTGGCGACGACGCCCTCGGGACGGGGCTGCTCCGCCAGCCCCCCGGGCAGGTCCGATGCGGTCTCATAGGCCTCCACCTTCGCCTGATCGCGCATTTCGGGCTGATCGCAGGCGGCAAGGGCGGCCAGCGCCGAAACGACGATTGCCATCATCCGCCGACCCGTCATCGCGGCACCTCCTGCACCGCAACGGGGCCCAGGCGGTCGAGAAAATTCCGGGTGGCATCACGCTCGAACCCGGAATCGCTCGACGCCACCACGAGCACGTAGCCCTCGCCGGCGACGAAACCATCCACATGGAAGATCGGATGGTAGTAGGCGGGAAAGCCGTTCTGCACGAACAGGGCGATCCCCGTGGCCAGCACGGCGCCCAGCAGGCCGACGGCGAAGGCGACCACCAGGAAAGGCGGCCAGGCGTGCAGTGGCCGCCCCCCGGCGTTGAAGGGAAAGTCGACCACGGCGGCGTAGTACTGCAGCGCGTACGCGGCCAGGGCGCAGACGACCCCCGCTGCGGTAGCGATCCAGGCCACGGCGTTTCCGCTTTCGCCGAGGGCGCGCTCGATCTCCGGTTCCGCCGCCGGCGCGTGGGCCTCGACATGTTCGTAACCGGCCGCGCGCGCCTGCCGCACGGCGGTCAGCAGCGCATCGCGGTCCGCGAAACGCGCGGCGATGCCATGGATTTCCCGCCCGCCGGTCATGATCGGCCCGCCTCTCGCATCTCCGAGATGGAGACGATCGGCACGATCCGCGCGAACAGCAGCAACAGGAAGACGAAGGCGCCGATGGAACCTGCCAGCACAACGGCGTCCGCGAGCGTCGGCCAGGCCTCGCCCCAGGCCGAGGGCACATAGTCCGCATGGGTGCTGGTCAGCACGATCTGGTAGCGTTCCAGCCACATGCCGACATTGACCGCCGTCGCCAGCAGGAACAGCGCCGGCGCCGAGCGACGGACGGTGCGGAACCACGCCGCCTGCAACAACACGACATTGCAGACGATCATGGTCCACCACACCGGGGCATAGGGCCCGGTCCAGCGGTCGATATAGACGTTCCGGTAGAACGCCTCGCCGGTATAGAAGGCGGTGAATATCTCCATCAGATAGGCGTAGTTCACGATCAGGCCGAAACCGAGCATCAGCCGGGCGAGTCGGTCGAGGTGATCGGCCGTGACCAGATCGTGCAGCCCGAACAGCGACCGCATGACGACCGCGATCATGATCACCGCGGCGAAACCGGAGAAGATCGCACCGGCGACGAAATAGGGCGGGAAGATCGTGAAATGATACCCGGGCACGATGCTGACGGCGAGATCCAGCGAGATGATTCCGGTCACGGTGACCACGATGGGGGCGGCGAGGATGGCGAGCACATGGCTCGCCTGCCGGTGCCGCCGCCAGTGGCGGACGGAATCGCGCCAGCCCATGGCCAGCAGTCCGTAGAAGATCTGCGCCTTGGCGTTGCGCGCGCGGTCGCGCAGGGTTGCGAGGTCGGGCAGCAGGCTGACGTAGAGGAATGTCGCCGTATAGACCAGATAGGTTAGGATCGCTGCGAAGTCCCAGACCAGCGGACTGCGCCATTGCGGCCAGAGCCCGGTGGTCCCCGGATAGGCCAGCAGGTAGTAGAAGAACCAGGGCCGCCCGAGATGCAGCAGCGGGAAGATGCCGGCCATGAGGATGGCGAACATCGCCATCGCTTCGGCCATGCGCGTGACCGGCGCGCGCCAGCCCTGGCGCGTGAGCATCAGGATGGCGGAGATCAAGGTGCCGGCATGGGCCATGCCGATCCACCAGATCGTGTTGACGATCGGGAAGGTCCAGGCGACGGGTATGTTCATACCGAACAGCCCGACGCCCCAGATCACGACTGCAAGGATGGCGGCCAGAAACGCCATGGCGAGCAGGCCGGCGAGCAGCAGCGCGACCAGCATGGCCGCGGGCGTCCGCCGCCCGAGCACCAGACCGGCCAGGCGCGCGGCCAGGGTCTCGTCCCGCACTTCCGCCGCCGCGCGCTCAGCCATTGCCCGCATCCCCGTCGAGTTCCGGGTTCGGGTGGCGCACACCGGCCACGTAGGTCGTGCGCGGTCTTGTATTCAGTTCCTCCAGCATGCCGTAGTTGCGAGGATCGGCCTTCCACCGGCTCACCTCGCTTTGCGGATCGGCGACGTCGCCGAAGATGATCGCTTCCGCCGGACAGGCGTCCTGGCAGGCCGTGCGTACCGCGTCCGTGGGGATCGGCCGGTCCTCTCGCTTCGCCGCGATCCGGGCGCGGCTGATCCGCTGGACGCAATAGGTGCATTTCTCCATCACGCCGCGCGCCCGGACGGTGACGCCCGGGTTCTTCTGTTCCGCCGGGGTCGGAATGCCGGCGTCGGGGCCTGCATAGTCGAACCAGTTGAAGCGGCGGACCTTGTAGGGACAGTTCTGGGAGCAGTAGCGGGTGCCGATGCAGCGGTTGTAGACCATCTCGTTCAGGCCCTCCGTGCCGTGCACCGTGGCCTCGACCGGGCAGACATATTCGCAGGGCGCGTTCTCGCAGTGCATGCAGGGCACCGGCTGGAAAACGGTATCCGGGTTCTCCGCCGGACCGGCGTGGTAGCGGTCGATCCTGAGCCAGTGCATCTCACGGCCACGCGCGACCTCCTCGGGGCCGACGACGGGAATGTTGTTCTCCGCCTGGCAGGCCGCGACGCAGGCGTTGCAGCCGATGCAGGCGTCGAAGTCGATCACCATGCCCCATTGGGGTCCTGCGCCGTCTCCGCTGCCCGCGGCGGGGCCCGGGACGGGCTCGGGATAGAGCGAGGTCTCCGGCGGCTTGCGGTGGGCGTGGGCGAAATCCGGGTCAGCGACGAATTCCGCCCAGTCGGCCCGCCGGACGATACCGCGGCCTTCGGGTTCGTGGTGATGCTGCGTGCTGGCCAGCGGCCTCCGCTCGCCGGTCGGCGCGATCCGCACGCCAGGACGCACCCACTCCGCGCCGGATGTCCTCAGGCGGTACGCGTCGACGCCGACGATGCGGTCCAGCGGTCCACCAGCCCGGCCATAGCCAAGCGTCAGTGTCACCGCCTCGTCGGGTTGACCGGGCAACACCCAGACCGGCGCTTCAAGCGTGCTCCCGCCCACTTCGAGCCGGACGACATCGCCGTTCTCCACCTTCAACCGCGCCGCGAGCGACGGCGAGATCAGAGCGGGATTGGCCCAGACCAGTTTGCTCAGCGGACGCGGCAGTTCCTGCAGCCAGGGATTGTGGACGAAGCGGCCATCGAAGGCCGCCGGATCCGCGCGAAACTGGAGGACGAGGGCTTCGGGCTCCGCCTTCGGCGATGGCAGTTCGGCAATGAATCCCGAACGCAGGGCCGGCGTACGCCACGGCTCGGCCGTGCCGTCGACGACGCCTTGCCGTAGAGCGCTGCGCCAGGCGGTATCGAAATCGTCGCCGTCCAGGCCGCGCTCGCGCCAGTAGTCCATCAGCAGGAGCCGCGGATCGGCGTCGAATTCGCCCTCCAGCGCAGCCATGAACTGCAGCGCCGTCCGCCCCCGGTGGAGCGGGCGGATCAGGGGTTGCTGCAGCGTCACATGCCCGAGGAAGTCGCGCACATCGCCCCAGCTTTCGAGCGGGTGGCTCGCCGGCGCATGCCAGCGCGCCCGAACGGCGGTTTCGTCGCGCTGCTGACCCCAATGGATCGAGCGCTCGACGCGCTCCGCCAGCAGACGACCGAAGGGGATATCAGCCGGCGCGGTGTGGACGGGGTTGGTCTCCAGCATGATCAGTGTCCCGACGGCGCCCGCTTCCATGTCTCGGGCCAGCTCGGCCAGGCCGCCCTGTCCTTCCGCCGCAACGGGCGCGATATAGCCGACCGTCCGCCCGTCATTGCCGAGCCGCCGATTGATCGCGCACACCAGCGCATGAACCGCCGGTGGCTGGGTCACGCCGGCCAGCACCGGCGCCCGGCCGGGATGGCTTTCGAGATCGCGCACGACGGCGTCGAGCCAATACTGCTCTCCGGCCGTCAACCCGTGCGCCGCGACAGCGATTCCCAGCCGCTGGGCGAGGCCGCGCGTCAGCGCCTCGATGCGATCGGCGCGGACCGGCAGTCGATGCTCGGCCGCCGCGCCGGCCAGGGCGGGCGTGCTCTCGACCGCATAGAGTCGCGCCGGGGGGTCGCCATCCGGTCCGGATACCCGACGCGCGGCGGCGAAATCCCGCGCATGTTTCAGGTGGGCGGGTTCTTCCGGCGAGAGGAAATCACAGTCCAGCGAAAGGATCACGCGCGCGCCGTCCAGGCGATGCACCGCCTCCAGGCGTTCGCCGAAGGCAATTTTGGCGCCGTCGGCGGCAGCGGTCCGCCCGACCGGCTCGTGAACATGCCAGCGCGCGCGTGGATGGTACTCGAGAAACCGTTCGATCGCCGCCAGCAGGCTGGGCGAACCAACCCGGCCCGTCAGCAGGCGCACCCCTGCCCCATCGCCGAGCGGGCTGGCGGCGAGATCGACGGCAAAGTCGTCCCAGGTCGACACATCGCCGCGTTGAAGCACGGCCTGGGAACGGCCCGGGTCGTAGAGATCGAGGATCGCCGCCTGGGCGAAGGCGTCGGTGGCGCGGCCGTTCAGCGGGTGGTCCGGGTTGCCTTCCAGCCGCGTCGGCCGTCCTGAATGGGTCTCGCCCAGGAGGCCCATGCCGTAGCCGGCGAGTTCCAGCGCCGTAGCATAATAGGTGGGCCGGCCGGGTAGATCGTATTCCGGCATCGTCACCCGCGGCACGATCTCTTCCTCCGGGGCCGGCTCGCAGGCAGCCAGCCCGGCGAGGCTCACGCCCCCGGCGAGCAACTTCAGCGCGCCGCGCCGATCCACGGGCGGCGTCGGGTCTGCGCCCGGTGCATCCGGCCCCGCCTGCATCGGTGAGGAGACGTAGCCGCCACCGGGGGAACGCCAGTAGTCCGGCGGATCCGTGGTGTCGTCCCGCGCGCTCATCGGTGACAGACCCAGCAGTCGGTGAGGCCGGCGGTGCGGATGCCGCGCGCGCGCATCACCGCCGCACCGACCGCGCGGCGTGACTGCCCCTCCGGCGGCTGCCAGCCCATGGCGTACACGGCGTCCGGCGGCCGCAGCCGTGGCGCCGGGTCGCGATGGCATTCGAGGCACCAGTCCATGGTCAGCGGCGCCGCCTGCCGGGTGAGCGGCATGCGGTCGACGCGGCCGTGACAGGTCTCGCAGCCGACGCCCTGCGCGGCGTGCACGCTGTGGTCGAAATAGACGTAGTCGGCGAGGTCGTGGAGGCGGTTCCAGCGCAACGGCCTGTCCAGACGGAGAGACGCGCGCACGGGCCGCAGCATCTCCGCTTCGGTCCAGAGCTGCGAATGGCAGGTCATGCAGGTTTCGGTCGAGGGCATGCCGGCGACCGGCGCGCGCTCGGTTCCGGCGTGGCAATAGCGGCAGCCGATTCCGAGCCCGCCCACATGATGGGCGTGGCTGAAGGGCACCGGCTGCTCGACCACCCGGCCCTCGCCGGTGAACCCGTCGGAATGCACGAACAGGAAGCCGCCGCTCAGGAGCACCGCCGCGCCGACCGCCAGCACGAGCAGAACTGCGCGCGCGAGCACGTTGGCATGGGGCGGAAACCTTTGCGCCATTCGGACTTCCCCCCTTGCAGGCGAGGCCGACTTTTTCTTGGGCGCCACAGCCGTAGCCGGCATGGCGCGGGATGGCTTGTCTCTGGATTCAGCTAAGCGCCGCGGTGGTCATTTCAAGTTGAACGCGCCGCGCGCACCTATCGACCCGCCCCCGAACAGGGGGACGGCGACCGAGACGGCGATGGCCCGATGCCGCGCGTGCGGCGGTCAGCGTGCCCGGTTCAGGCGTCGGACTCGCGCTTGCGGTTGAAGTCGAAGAAATCGTTGCCCTTGTCGTCGATCACGACGAAGGCCGGGAAGTTCTGCACGTCGATCTTCCAGACCGCTTCCATGCCCAGTTCCTCGAAATCGAGCACCTCGACATTGGTGATCTCGTCCTGGCCGACACGCGCAGCGGCGCCGCCGATGGAGCCGAGATAGAAGCCGCCATGCTGCTTGCAGGAATTGACCACCTGCTTGGAGCGGTTGCCCTTGGCGATGGAGACCATGGAGCCCCCCAGCGCCTGGAACTCGGCCACATAGGGATCCATGCGCGCGGCCGTGGTCGGACCGAAGGCGCCGGAGGCGCGGCCTTCCGGAGTCTTCGCCGGACCGGCGTAGTAGACCGGATGATTCTTGATGTAGTCGGGCAGTTCGCCCCCCTGGGCAACGCGCTTCGACAGCTCGGCATGGACGATGTCGCGCGCCACGATCATGGTGCCCGACAGCAGCACCGGCGTCTCGACCGGCAACCGGGTCAGGATCGAACGGATCTCGTTCATGGGCAGGTTGAGATCGATGCTGACGGCGTCGCCCATGTCGATCTCCTTCTCCGGCAGATAGACGGAGGGGTCGCGCACCAGAGCCTCCATGAACACGCCTTCGCCGGTGATCTTGGCCTTGGCCTGACGGTCGGCCGAACAGGACACGCCGATACCGATGGGCAGCGAGGCGCCGTGCCGCGGCAGGCGGATGACGCGGACGTCGTGGCAGAAATACTTGCCGCCGAACTGCGCACCGATGCCCAGATTCTGGGTCAGCTTGTGGATCTCCTGCTCCAGGCCGATGTCGCGGAAGGCGTGACCGGACATCGACCCTTCGGTCGGCAGTTCGTCATAGTACTTGGTCGAGGCCATCTTGACGGTCTTCAGGGTCTGCTCCGCCGACATGCCGCCGATGACGATCGCCAGGTGATAGGGCGGGCAGGCGGCGGTGCCGAGCTTGGGCAGTTCTTCCGCGAAGAACACCATCAGCCGCTCCGGATCGAGCACGCGCCGCGTCTGCTGAAAGAGGAAGGTCTTGTTGGCCGAACCGCCGCCCTTGGCGACGAACAGGAACTTGTAGGCGTCGCCGCCCACCGCCTCGATGTCGATCTGGGCCGGCAGGTTGGAGCCGGTATTCTTCTCCTCGAACATCGACAGCGGCGCCATCTGGCTGTAGCGCAGGTTGCGGCTGGCCCAGGTGCGCTGCACGCCCTCGGAGAGCGCGGCGCCATCGTCGCCCTCCACCAGCACGTACTGGCCCTTCTTGCCGGAGATGATCGCCGTGCCCGTGTCCTGGCACGAGGGATACTCCATCGCGGCCGAGATGTTGGCGTTCTTCAGCAGCTCCAGGGCGACGAACCGGTCGTTCGCCGACGCCTCGGGATCATCCAGAATGGAGCGCAGCTGCTCCAGGTGCGCCTTGCGGAACAGATGGCTGATGTCGGCGAAGGCGGTCTCCGCCAGATGGCTGATCGCATGCGGTTCGATCACGGTGAAGCTGCGGCCGCCGAGGGTTTCGGTCTTCACCCCGTCGACGTCGAGCTTGCGGTATTCGGCGGTGTCCGCGCCCAGCGGAAACAGCGGCTGATATTCGGTCATGACGATCCCCCTCGATCGGCCGTCGCGGACGGCCACCGGTCCCGGCCCTAGAAGACCACAAAAGACCGCCCGTGGCAGCCCCCCAGATGTCCCTGCGGGCTTGCCGGCGGGGCCTCAGTCCTTGCGGGTCTTGATGAGCTGGTCGAGCTGACGCTGCATTTCGTCGAGCTGGCCCTTGAGCCGACCGATGTCGTCCTCGCCGGCGTCCCCCGACTCCTCGGCGCTGGAGGACTTCCCGGCCCCGCGCGTGACGCCCGCGAACGGATTGAACATCGCCATCGTCTGTTCGTAGAGTTCCATGTTGCGCCGCGCCGCTTCCTCGAACTGCTTGATCGGCATTTCCAGCGCGCCGCCGAACTGGTCCTTCATCTGCTCGCGATTGCGGGCGAAGGCTTCCATCGACATCTCCAGATAGCCGGGCAGCACGTTCTGCAGGCTGTCGCCGTAGAAGCTGATGAGCTGACGCAGGAAGTTGACCGGCAGCACGCTCTGTCCCTTGCCCTCGGCCTCGAAGATGATCTGGGCGAGCACCGAACGGGTGATGTCTTCGCCGGACTTGGCGTCGTAGACGAGGAAATCCACATCGTCGCGCACCATCTCCGCGAGATGGTCGAGCGTGACATAGGACGAGGTGGACGTGTTGTAGAGACGCCGGTTCGCGTACTTCTTGATCGTCACCGGACCGTCGTCTTTACGCTCGCTTTTGGCCATGAAACCCCGCGGAAACAAGTTCTGCATGAAACTTCACTATCGCGCCCAATTGCTGCAACGCGCAAGAAGTTTGCGCACTGCACAGTCGATGGGGCGGCTTGGCCGCACCCTGTGCCCGGACTAGAGTGCCGTCATGAGCATTGGCGAAAGGCCCGCCATCGACCGCCTGGCCGTCCGCTTCATCCGGCTCTGGCAGGAACAGCTCGCGCAGATGAACGCCGAACCCGTCATCGGCCGGGCCGCGCGGGAATGGATCGAACGGCTGAGTAATGACACCCCCGGAGACGACAACCCAGCCGCCGGCGATCCGCCGCATCTCGCCGAGGCCTCTCGGCCTGCACCTGATGTCGGCAGCGATGTCGCTGACCGGGGCGGCGGCGGCCCTGCCGCTGGCGCGGCGGGGGCTGATCCGGTGGCATCCGGCGCTCGCCGCCGAAGCCGAAGCCCTGACGGCGGAGATCGCCGAAAGCGATGAGACGGACCTGACTCTGGCAGTCATGGAACAGGTCCAGGAGCGCCTGTCGGCCACGCTGCGGGGGATCGAACTCTACCAGGGCCACGGCTATGCACGCCGCGTGACCGAGCCGCCGGCCGCCTGGGAACAGGGACCGGCGCGGCTGCTCGACTTCGGCGGCGGCGGCCGTCCGGTGCTGTTTGCGCCCTCGCTGGTCAACCGGGCCCATGTGCTGGACCTGGACGAGGGCGCCAGCCTGATGCGCTGGCTCGCCGGCCGAGGCCGGGTGCGGCCGATGCTGATGGACTGGGGCGCGCCGGCAGGCCCGGTGCGCGGCTACGGCACCGCCGACTATGTCACCGGGCCGCTGGCCGACGCCCTGGCGCATGTTGCGGAGATGGCCGGGGGACCCGCGCCGCTTGTGGGCTACTGCATGGGGGGCACGCTGTCGGCGGCCGCGGCCCAGCTCTACCCGGACCGGGTTTCCGCGCTCGGCCTGCTGGCCGCGCCCTGGGATTTCCACGCCAGCCTGTCGCCGCAGGCGAAGGTCTACGCCGGATCGGTCGGTTTCTGGCGGCCGGTGCTGGAAGCCTTCGGCGAGATGCCCGTGGATCTGCTGCAGAGCTTCTTCGCCGCCCTGGATCCCAACCTGGCGCAGCGCAAGTTCGAGGCCTTCAGCCGGCTGGACATGGACAGCCCCGAAGCCCGCCGCTTCGTCGCCCTGGAAGACTGGCTGAACGACGGCGTGCCCCTGACCGCCCGCGTCGCCGAGGAAACCCTGAACGGCTGGTTCGGGCAGAACCGCGCCGCCACCGGCCACTGGCTGATCGACGGCGTTGTCATCGACCCGGCGCGCATCGCCGCCCCGGCCTTCGTCGCGATCCCGGAAAAGGACCGCATCGTGCCGCCGGCCTCGGCCGCCGCTCTGGCGGCGCTGCTGCCCGGCGCAACCACGCTCCGGCTGCCCGCCGGCCATATCGGCATGGTCGTGGGACGCCATGCGGAAACCACCCTCTGGCGGCCGCTGGAGCGTTGGCTGGCGGCGGTGGAATGATTTTGCTGCAACGCAGCATTCTTCGCGACACATTGAAGCACAAATCAGGGGCCTGTTTACTGTGACGTCGCGGAAGCGCATCATCGCGGCAGCGCAATATCAAGATTGCTGCGATGCAAAATCGCCTGCCGCGGTTTGGCGTCGCTCGGACGTTCCGATCCCGGGAGGAAACCAATGACCGAAATCGTAATAGCATCCGCCGCGCGCACGCCGGTGGGTTCCTTCAACGGCGCCTTCGGCTCGGTGCCCGCGCACGACCTGGGCACCACCGCGATCAAGGGCGTGCTGGATCGCGCCGCCGTCGATCCGGCCGAAGTGTCGGAAGTCATCATGGGCCAGATCCTGTCCGCCGGTCAGGGCCAGAACCCGGCCCGCCAGGCCTCCATCAACGCCGGCGTGCCGCAGGAAAGCCCTGCCTGGGGCGTCAACATGCTGTGCGGCTCCGGCCTGCGCACGGTCGCGCTGGGCTGGCAGGCGATCAAGAACGGCGACAGTTCGGTCGTCGTGGCGGGCGGTCAGGAGAGCATGTCCCAGGCGCCGCACGCGGCCTATCTGCGCAACGGCCAGAAAATGGGCGACCTGAAGTTCGTCGACACCATGCTGAAGGACGGCCTGTGGGACGCCTTCAACGGCTACCACATGGGCAACACCGCCGAGAATGTCGCCGAGAAGTGGCAGATCACCCGCGAGACGCAGGACGAGTTCGCACTGCGCTCCCAGCAGCGGGCCGAGGCCGCCCAGAAGGCCGGCCGCTTCAGGGACGAGATCGTGCCGGTCACCGTGAAGGGCCGGAAGGGCGAGACCGTGGTCGAGGACGACGAATACATCCGCCACGGCGCGACGCTCGAGAGCCTGCAGAAGCTGCGCCCGGCCTTCACCAAGGACGGCTCGGTGACCGCCGGCAACGCGTCGGGCATCAATGACGGCGCCGCCGCGGTGCTGATGATGACCGAGGAGGAGGCGAACCGCCGCGGCATCGAGCCGCTGGCTCGTATCGTCTCCTGGGCCCAGGCCGGCGTCGATCCGGCGATCATGGGCGTCGGGCCGATCCCGGCCACGCGCCGTGCGCTGGAAAAGGCCGGCTGGACGGTCGACGACCTGGACCTGATCGAGGCCAACGAGGCCTTCGCCGCCCAGGCCTGCGCCGTCGGCAAGGACCTCGGCTTCGATCCCGAGAAGCTGAATGTCAATGGCGGCGCCATCGCCATCGGCCATCCCATCGGCGCGTCGGGCGCGCGGGTGCTGAACACGCTGCTGTTCGAAATGCAAAAGCGCGACGCCAAGAAGGGCCTCGCGACGCTGTGCATCGGCGGCGGCATGGGCATCGCCATGTGCGTCGAGCGCTACTAGGCCGCGCGGCGGGCTCCCCACCCGCCCGGCTGCGGCCGGGCGGGACCGCCGCAACGGCACCCTCCCCCAACCTCCCCAGAAAAGAAACTCCCCAGAGGAAACGATCATGGCACGAGTGGCAATCGTCACCGGCGGCACCCGCGGCATAGGGCGCGCCATCTCCGAAACCCTTCGCGACGCGGGCTACAAGGTCGCGGCGAACTACGCCGGCAACGAGGCGCGCGCCAAGGCGTTCACCGAGGAAACCGGCATCGCCTCCTACAAGTTCGACGTCGCCGACCACGATGGTTGCCAGCAGGCCTGTGCCCAGATCGCCGAAGACCTCGGCCCGATCGACGTGCTGGTGAACAACGCCGGCATCACCCGCGACGGCACGCTGATGCGCATGAGCCACGAAGACTGGCAGGCGGTGGTCGACACCAATCTGGGCGGCTGCTTCAACATGGCCAAGGCCTGCTTCGCCGGCATGAAGGAGCGGGGCTTCGGCCGCATCGTCAACATCGGCTCCATCAACGGCCAGGCCGGCCAGTACGGCCAGGTGAACTACGCCGCCGCCAAGTCCGGCATCCACGGCTTTACCAAGGCCCTGGCGCAGGAAGGCGCCCGCTTCAACATCACTGTGAACGCCATTGCGCCGGGCTATATCGACACCGATATGGTGGCCGCCGTGCCGGCCAACGTGCTGGAGAAGATCGTTGCCAAGATCCCTGTCGGCCGCCTGGGCCAGGCCAACGAGATCGCCCGTGGCGTGCTGTTCCTGGTGGGCGACGACGCCGCCTTCGTGACCGGCTCGACCATGTCCATCAATGGCGGCCAGCACATGTACTGACGCGCCGGCGTCAGCGGGAATCCGAACGGGGCCGTCGTCCGGCAGCGGGCGGCGGCCCTTTTCGTGACGCTACGATTTTCCAACACTTTTCCCGGTACAGGCGTATAGGCACGCCGATCCATTCGGGAACCCGCACCGTGCTGACGCCCCTCCAGATCCACGACGTCTTCGACCTGCGCGAATGCGGGGAAATCATCCGCGTCGTCGAGAGCCGGCTGTTCGCCGACGCCGGGCTGGTGCGCGGCGGAATCAACGACAACATCCGGCGCGCGCGCACCGCCTGGCTGGACTCGGACGGCGAGGCGGCATGGGCATTCGAGCGGCTGGTCGATACGGTCATCGGGGCGAACCGGGCGCATTTCGGCTTCGACCTGACAGGGTTCGACGAGAAGATGCAGATCGCCTGGTACGATGCGGACCATGGCGGCCATTTCGACTGGCACGTCGACATCGGCGATGGCCAGTTCGCCATCCGGCGCAAGCTGACGCTGGTGGTGCAGCTGAGCGACGGCGACAGCTATGCGGGCGGCGACCTGGAACTGAACGCCGACGGACGCCCGAAATCCGTCTCGCGGAAGCTCGGCGCGGCGACGCTGTTCCCCAGCTTCACGCCACACCGGGTCACGCCGATGACGCGGAGTTCCCGCTATTCCATGACGGCCTGGGTCCACGGCCCGGCGTTCCGGTGAGGGTCGGGGGCAACCGGCAACGCCTGTTGTCGCCGCGACGCCGCCTCCCCTTGCCTTGACGGGCGCTTTCTGTGAAACATTCTCCATCCAGCGCGCAAGCGTCGCGCGCGGCGGAATTCCGGCGGGGACCGGCCCTGGGGAGGGGCGTCCTCCTTCCGATCAAGGAGAACAGAACGATGATCGAGAAACTGCAGTTCTACATCGACGGCAAGTGGGTCGACCCGGTCGAGCCGAAGACCCTGGACGTCATCAACCCGGCGACCGAGGAAGCCTTTGCGCGGATCTCGCTGGGCAGCGCCAAGGACGTCGACAAGGCGGTCAAGGCCGCGCGGCGCGCCTTCGAGAGCTATTCGCAGACCACCAAGGAAGAGCGACTGGAGCTGATCGCGAAGATCCTCGAAGAATACAAGAAGCGATACAACGACCTGGCCGAGGCGATCCGCCTTGAGATGGGCGCGCCGAAAACGCTGGCGGAAAAGGTTCAGGCGGCCACCGGCATCGGCCACTTCAAGACCATTTCCAAGATCCTGCAGAACTACGAGTTCAACGAGGACCGCGGCTCCACCCGCATATGCAAGGAGCCGATCGGCGTCTGCGGCCTGATCACGCCGTGGAACTGGCCGGTCAACCAGATCGCGGCCAAGGTCGCGCCGGCGCTGGCGGCGGGCTGCACCATGATCCTGAAGCCTTCCGAGGTGGCGCCGATGAGCGGCGTGATCTTCACCGAGATCCTGGACGCCGCGGGCGTGCCGGCCGGCGTCTACAACATGATCAACGGCGACGGACCGGGCGTCGGCGAGGCGCTGTCGAGCCACCCCGGCATCGACATGGTTTCCTTCACCGGCTCCACCCGCGCCGGCATCTCGGTGGCGCAGAACGCCGCGCCGACGGTCAAGCGCGTGGCGCAGGAACTGGGCGGCAAGTCGGCCAACATCATCCTGGAGGACGCCGACTTCCAGAAGGCGGTCTTCGGCGGCGCCATGGGCTGCTTCGGCAATACCGGCCAGTCGTGCAACGCGCCGACCCGCATGCTGGTGCCGATGGACCGCATGGACGAGGCCGGCGAGATCGCCGCCGCCGCCGCGGCCAAGGTGCGTGTCGGCGATCCGGCCGACGAGAACACCACCATGGGCCCGCTGTCCTCGGACGTACAGTGGAAGAAGGTGCAGGCCCTGATCGAGAAGGGCATGCAGGAAGGCGCGACGCTCGCCGCCGGCGGCCCCGGCCGTCCCGAGAACCTCAACAAGGGCTACTACGCCCGCCCGACGGTGTTCACCAACGTCACCAACGACATGACCATCGCCCGCGAGGAAATCTTCGGCCCGGTGCTGTCGATCCTGGGGTACAAGGACGATGACGACGCGGTGGCGATCGCCAACGACACCGACTACGGTCTTGCCGGCTACGTCTCCGGCGAGCCCGAGCACGCCAACCGGATCGCGGCGCGGATCCGCGCCGGCTCCATCCAGGTGAACGGCGCCAATGTCGACGTCTTCGCGCCCTTCGGCGGCTACAAGCAGTCCGGCAACGGCCGCGAATGGGGTGAGTTCGGCCTGGAGGAATATCTCGAGGTCAAGGCGATCCAGGGCCACAACGCGGCCTGACCGAAACCCCGCATCGCCGAATGAATGAGGGCGTTCCGGCTTCGGCCGGGACGCCCTTTTCCTTGGGGCGATGACGTCATTGCCCGGCTCATCCGGGCAATCCAGGCGGCTGCCCGGATGAACCGGGCAGCGACGGACGCCCTGCGGAAAGGGCAGCCCGCCCTATGACCGGTCGGCGATGTGGACCACGCGCTTGCCCAGATTGTCGCCCTGCAGCATGCCGATGAAGGCCTGCGGCGCATTCTCCAGCCCCGTGACGATGTCCTCGGCGACCGACATGCGGCCCCGGGCGATGTGATCGGCCGTCTCCTCGATGAACGGCTCGATCAGATGGGCATGGTCGCGGACGACGAAGCCCTGGACGTGCAGGCGCTTGGAGACGATCTCGTTCAGGTTCCGCACGTGATAGGTCTCGGTCAGGTTGTACTGGCTGATCATGCCGCACATGGCGAAGCGGGCGAAATCGTTGGCGACCTGCAGCACGGCCTCCAGGTTGGCCCCGCCCACGTTCTCGAAGTTGACGTCGATGCCGTCGCCGCAGTAGAGGCGCAGCGCCTCGGCGATCGAGAAGAGCCGGTAGTTGAAGCCATCGTGGAAGCCGCATTCGCCGACGATGAAGCGGACCTTTTCGTCGGTCCCGGCGGATCCGACGACCCGCGCGCCCGCGATCCGGGCGAGCTGGCCGGCGACCTGCCCCACGGCGCCGGAGGCGGCGGAGACATAGACCGTCTCGCCCTCCTTCGGCTTGCCGATCAGCGTCATCCCGACATAGGCGGTGAGCCCCGGAAAGCCCAGCGTGCCGAGGTAGTAGGACAGCGGCGCCAGGTGGGGATCGACGACGCGCAGGCTCTCGCCGCCCTTCGCCACCGACCACTCGGCCCAGTCCAGCATGCCGTAGACGCAGTCGCCTTCGCGGAACTTCTCGTTGCGGCTCTGCGCGACCTGGCCGATGACGCGGCCGAACAGGGGCTCGCCGATCCGGAATCCGGCTGCGTAGGCCACCCCGCCCTCGTTCATCAGTCCGCGCATGTAGGGATCGACCGACATGTAGAGATGGCGGACCAGCACGTCGCCCGGCGCCAGTTCGGGTGTGTCCGCTTCTCGCATGGCGAAATTCTCCGGCGTCACCCAGCCCTGCGGCCGGCTGTTCAGCACGATCTGTCGCGTGGTCGGCATCGGCTTCTCCCCCTCCGAAAGCGGAGCGCAGTTTGCCCCCGATGCGCCGGAGCCGGCAAGCCGGGGACTCAGCCCGCCGGCGGGCCGTCCCAGCGCAGCACGAGGATGGTGATGTCGTCGGAGGGCGCCGCACCGCCGGCATGGGCCTTCACGCCTTCGTAGATACGGCGCTTCACCTCATCGGCGTCGGCCCAAGCGGGCAGATCGCGCAGCAGGGCCAGCAGGCGCTCCTGCCCGAACAGGTCGCCCGCCTCGTTCATAGCCTCGCCGATGCCATCCGTGGTCAGCAGAACCACCTGCCCCGGCTCCAGCGCAATTTCCGCGGCCATGTAGGGGAAATCGTCCACGACGCAGATCGGTGGCCCGCCGCCGCCCTCGAGCTGGCTGACCTCCGGCGAGCCGGGCCGCAACAGCATGGGCGGGTCGTGGCCGGCATTGCAGAACCGGAGGACGCCGGTATTCAGATCCAGGACGCCCGCGAACAGCGTCACGAACAGCATGTCCGGGTTCTCCCGGCTGATCTCGGCGTTGGCGGCGCATGTGATGGCGTCGATCGTGCCCTTGTCGCGGAGCACCGCGCTCTTGTAGAGGGATTTCGAAATGGCCATGAACAGGCTCGCCGGCAGCCCCTTGCCGGAGACGTCGCCCACGGCGACGAACAGGTGGTCCCGGTCGACGCGAAAGAAGTCATAGAGGTCGCCGCCCACGTTCCAGGCCGGTTCCAGCATCGCGGAGAGCGAATATCTCACGTCGTCGAGATGCTCGCCCTCGACCCTGGGCAGCAGGTTGGCCTGAATGTCGCCGGCGGCCTGGAGCTGACCCTGCACCCGGGCCTGTTCCTCGCGCTCGCGCTGCAGGCTGGCGCCGAGCACGCGGCGATGGGCGTTGGCGAGGGTGAGCGTGGAGACCAGCATGGCGATGCCGACGACCACGCCGGTGACCGCCGCGCCGACCGGGTCCAGCAGGACGCGCGTGGTCGCGTAGAGAACGGCCCCGCCGGCAAGGACCGTCATCAGGGTCGCTGCGACGACCGGCGCGCCGATGGCGGGGCGCAGCCTGGGCACGGCGAAGATGAACAGCCCGCCCACCAACACGATCAGCGCCGCCTCGGCAATCCGCGCCCGGTCGGGCCGGGAAATCGAATAGGCTTCATCGATGGCCTCGATCAACTGGGCGTGCACCTCGACGCCAGGCATCCGGTCGCGCAGCGGCGAGGTCGGGAAATCCACCAGGCCCTGGCCGGTCAGGCCGACAAGCACGATGGCGCCCTGCAGCGAGGCCGCGGCGGCAGGATCGGTCAGCACGTCATGGGCCGAGACATAGCGGTCGGCATAGGGCGGCGAGAAGGGTACGTAGACCGTCCCGTCCTTCAGGCTCGGCACGAACCAGTCGCCGATGATCACGCCGTCGACCCCGTCGGCATCGCCCCGTACCTGCATGCGGCCGCCCAGGGCGACGCGCAGCAGCTCGGCGGCGAAGCCCGGGGCGGGCCGGCCGTTCACGTTCGCGACCAGCGGCACGCGCCGGATGATGGCGTCGACATCCTCCACCGGGTTGACCAGCCCCTGCCCCAGCGCCGCGGCGCTGATGGCCCCGATGCTCTGATCGGCGCCGGGGAACCGCGGCAGCCGCTCCAGCAGGGCCGCATTCTCGAAGGCGATCGGCGGCACGCGGGGCGGGCCGTTCAGCCCCTCCCCCCGCCGCGTGCCCGCCAGCGCCAGTACCACAGGGTTGCGGGCGATGGCTTCGACCAGCGTTTCGTCATAGTCGGGCAGGGTCGCCAGGAACTCCCGCACGGCCGGCTGCAGGGCCTGCGGCGCCGGGATCGCCCGCGCCGGCGATTGCCGGTCCGGCTCCAGAAACAGGATGTCGACGCCGATCACCAGCGCGCCCGCCGCGCCGATCCGGTCGATCAGTTCGGCCACCTTGATGCGCGGCCAGGGCCACTGCCCGTGTTCGGCAATGGACTTCTCGTCGATGGCGACGATCGCCGGCAGGGCGGAGACCGGCTCGCGCGGGTCCATGAACTGGTAGAAATCGAACAGGAAGCGCCGTGGCGCCGCATCGTCGGTGACGAGGAACGCGTAGATCAGGAGGTTGAGTACAAGGAGCGCAAGGCCGAGCGCGCGGCCACGCCAGAGGGTCACGACCCGCTGCGCCGGGCCCAGCTCGGCGGCCAGTTCGGCAGCGTCGCCGCCAGGATCGTTGCTCCTTGCGGCCATCCCGCTCAGGCCGTGACTTCCAGCCCGTCATAGGAAGCCGTGACCTTCAGCGGACGATATTCGCCTCGGGCGATCTCCTCGTAGCGGACGGTCTCGGCCAGAACCTGATCGATCTGCGCGTCGGAGTAGATCGGCTCGTGATGGAACAGGCAAAGCTCACCGACACCTGCCTGGTGACAGAGCTCGACCCCGACCATGTTCGACGAATGGCCCCAGTCCTCCTTCAACGAGGTCGACTCGGCCAGGGAATACATGCTGTCGAACACCACCACGTCTGCGGCGCGGAAGTGCCCGACGACGTAGTCGAGGTGATCGTGATCCTCCAGCTTGTGCTCGGAATCGGTGGAGTAGACCACGCTCTTGCCACCCTTCTCGAAGCGGTAGCCGTAGGAATCGCCGTGGTGAAGCTGCCGGAACGGCGTCACCGTCACGTCCGCGACCTTGTAGGTGCGGTCGGGCTCCAGCTTCACGAACTCGATCGTCGACCCCAGGAAGTCGAAGGGCACGGGAAAGCAGGGGTCGGACTGCTGCCCGCGATAGGCCTGCTCCAGCACGTCGTGGCAGCCGTGGATGCGGATGACGTTGCCGGGAATGTAGGCGGGCACGAAGAAGGGAAAGCCCATGATATGGTCCCAGTGCACATGGCTCTGGAAGACGTTGTAGGTCTTCGGCGCGCCCGGCCCGTGCCGGCCCAGGCAGTCCAGCGCGAAGCGCCGCGCGCCCGAACCCATGTCGCAGACGACGTACTCCTCGCCGCCCGTGTCGATCTGCACGCAGGAACTCTCGCCGCCATAGGTGCCGCGCAGATGGAACGGCATGGCGTCCACCGCCGCCTCCACGTCGCCGCCGCCATGATCCAGGACGTGGCGCGCGACGTCCATCACGCGCGAGCGCATGTCGTGATTGTTCATCGCAGTCGGGATCGAGCCGCGGGTGCCCCAGAACCGCACCAGCATCGGACTATTCGCCCGTATAGGCGGCGGCGGAAAGCGCGGAGACCGCCTGCAGCGCCTTGGGCATCTCGTCGAAGGTCGGGAACACCTTGTCGAAATGACTGATGGTGAAGACCTCCTTCACCACTTCCTGCAGGGAGGCGACGCGTATGGTCACTCCCTTGGGTTGCGCCTGCTTGTTGGCAATCATCAGCGCGCGCAGACCGACCGAGGAAATGTAGTCGACCCTGGAGAGATCGACGACGATCTGCTGGCGGTTCTCGATGGCCGCGTCGACCCGTGAGGTCAGTTCCGTCTGGAACGCCGCCGCCGAATTCTGGTCGATCCGGCCCTTGACCCTGACGACGATGGCGTCCCCGTAGACATCCGATGAAACTTCCATGCAGCCGCTCCCGTACCGTCCAGACGCCCCGGACGCGATCATAGGCACGACCGGGAGAGGCGGCAACGACGATGGCGGCTTGACCCGGCTCGGCAAGCGCGCAATCTCGCACCCGGATTCCGGAGGGGGACAAGATGGCCGAATTCGAACTTTGCTGCTTTGCCCAGTCGGGCAATTCGTACAAGCCGGCGCTGATGCTGAACATCGCCGGCGCCGACTGGCAGCCGCAGTTCGTCGACTTCTTCAACGGCGAGCACCGCACGCCCGAATATCTCGCCATGAACGAGATGGGCGAAGTGCCCGTGCTGCGCCACGGCGACGTGGTCCTCAGCCAGTCCGGCGTGATCCTGGACTATCTGGCGGAGAAGCTCGGCAGGTTCGGACCGCAGGACGACGACGAACGCCGGGAGGTCCTGCGCTGGATGCTGTTCGACAACCACAAGTTCACATCGAACATCGCCACCTACCGCTTCATGGCCTTCCTCGCCAGGGTCGGCGATCCGGCGGTCCACGAGTTCCTGAAGGGCCGCATGATCCAGGCGCTGAAGGTGGTCGAGCGCCGGCTGGCGGACCGCGAGTTCATCCTGGGCGACCGGCTGACCATCGCCGACTTCTCGCTGCTCGGCTATCTCTACTACCCGGACGAGTTCGGCATGGAAGGCTGGCCCGACTTCCCGAACATCCGGCGCTGGACCGGGACCGTCGCGGCGATGGACGGCTTCGTCCCGCCCTACGAACTGATGCCGAAGGCGAAGTAGCAGCGGCGTCCGGCCGGGCCCGGGTCAAGCCCCGGGACGGGGGAGATTGGCTCGAACCTCACTTGCGCAGCCGATCAGCTCCCCGAATAGCTCGGCTTGCGCTTCTCCATGAAGGCGCGGATGCCTTCCTGGAAGTCTGGCCCCTGGGCGCAGAGGATCTGGTTGCGGTCCTCCATGGCGATGGCCGATTCCAGGCTCGGCGCATCGACGGACATGTTGAGGCACTCCTTGGTCAGCCGCAGCCCCAGCGGCGTGGCGTTGAGCAGATCCTCGACGAAGGGCTGGGCGGCTTCCTCGAGCCGGTCATCCTCCACCACTTCGGAGACCAGGCCGGTCATCAGCGCCCGCTCCGCGCCGATGAACCGCCCGGTCAGCATCAGTTCGCTGGCCACCGAGACGCCGACCAGCCTGGGCAGGAAGTAGGACACGCCAATATCGCAGGCCGACAGGCCGAGGCGGATGAAGGCGGCGTTCATCTTCGCGCTGCGGCCGGCGATGCGGATGTCGGAGGCCAGCGCGAAGGCGAAGCCGCCGCCGGCGCAGCCGCCGTGGATCAGGGAGACGATCGGCTGCGGGCAGCGCCGCATGCGCATGACGATCTCCGAGATGCGCCGCTGGGCGCGCAGCCCGTCGGCGGAACTGCGCGATTCGGGCTGGGCGTTGCTGCCGGCCCGCGCCTTCAGGTCCAGGCCGGCGCAGAAGCCGCGTCCCGCGCCCCGCAGCACCACGACGCGCGTGTCGTGATCGGTATAGAGCCGCTGGAAGTAATCCAGCAGCGCGTCGATCATCGCCTCGTTCAGGCTGTTGTAGGCATCGGGCCGGTTGAGCGTCACCCAGTCCACGGCCCCGCGCTTCTCGATCTTCAGTACGTCTTCGGTCATCTCGGTTTCCTCCCCGCGCCAGATGCTCTAATGCATGAGGGGTGAAGGCAAGTGGGGAGGCTCGCCTTGGGCTATCGGTCGATTTTCAGGGACGGCGCATTCGACGGGCGGGTCGTGATCGTGACCGGCGGCGGCTCCGGCATGGGGCGTTGCACCGCACACGAACTGTCGGCGCTCGGCGCGACGGTCGCCGTCGTCGGACGGACCCTGGAAACGCTGGAGCAGACCGTCGCGGAAATCACCGAGGATGGCGGCAAGGCCCGGGCCTGGACCGCCGACATCCGCGACGAGGAGCGCGTCCGCGCGATGGTCGGCGAGATCATCCGCGACCTGGGCCGCATCGACGGGCTGGTGAACAATGCCGGCGGGCAGTTCTCGGCCAAGCTGAAGGACATCTCGGTCCGCGGCTGGGACGCGGTGGTCCGCAACAACCTGACCGGCGGCTTCCTGATGATGCGCGAAGTCTACACCCAGTGGATGGAGCGCCATGGCGGCGCCATCGTCAACATCACCGCCGATTTCCGCAGTGGCATTCCCGACATGGGCCATTCCAGCGCCGCGCGCGCGGGCATGGACAACCTGACGAAGACGGCGGCGCTGGAGTGGGCGCATTCGAACGTCCGGGTCAACGCCGTGGCGCCGGGCTGGGTCGCCTCCTCGGGCTACGAGAAATATCCGGAAGAGGTCGCGGCCGAGATCGCCGGCCGCTCGAAGTTCGTGCCCATGCGCCGCCACGGCACCGAGGCCGAAGTCTCGGCCGCCGTCTGCTTCCTGCTCTCGGACGCCGCCGCCTTCATCACCGGCGAGAGCATCGGCGTCGACGGCGGCGCGCCGCTGGAGCGCGGCTTCCGCCCGTCCGAGGAAGGACCGCGGGAAGACCGTTCCTGGCAGGGCTTCCACCGCTACCGCCTGCCGAAGACCCTGAAAGACAAGAGCTGACCGGAAAGACAGAGCCATGGCCGTCCTGAAATCGAATCTGAATACCGCCTCCGAAGCGTTCCGGAAGAACCGCGCCGACATGCTGGCGATGCTGGAGCGCGTGCGCGGCCTGGAGCAGAAGGTGCGCGACACCTCCAACGCCAAGGCCGACGTGTTCAAGTCGCGCGGTCAGATCCCGCCCCGCGAGCGGATCGACAGGCTGCTCGACAAGGGCTCGCCCTTCCTGGAGCTGCAGACGCTGGCCGGGCTCGGCTTCCATGACGACGACGGCGAGAATGACATCATGGGCGGCGGCGCCATCATCGGCATCGGCTATGTCCAGGGCGTGCGCTGCATGGTCAACGCCTCCGACAGCGGCATCAAGGGCGGCACCATCACGCCGCTCGGCTCGAAGAAGAGCCTGCGCGCCCAGGACATCGCGCTGGAGAACAAGCTGCCGCGCATCAGCCTGGTGGAATCGGGCGGCGCCAACCTGAAGTACCAGGCCGAGCTGTTCGTCGAGGGCGGCAAGGGCTTCTACAACCAGGCGAAGCTCTCGGCCGCCGGCATTCCCCAGATCACGGTGGTGCACGGCTCGTCGACCGCCGGCGGCGCCTACATTCCGGGCATGTCGGACTACACCATCATGGTGAAGGACCGTGCCAAGGTGTTTCTCGCCGGCCCGCCGCTGCTCTTCGCCGCGACCGGCGAGGTGGCAACCGACGAGGATCTCGGCGGCGCCGAGATGCACACGCTGGTTTCCGGCGTCTCCGAATACATGGCCATCGACGACGCCGACGGTATCCGGCTGGCGCGCGAGATCATGGGCAAGCTGCGCTGGAACGACCGGCTGCCGGCGGCGACGCCGAAGACCTTCCGCGAGCCGCTCTATGATCCGGACGAGATCTGCGGCCTGGTCCCGGTCGACTACCGCCGCCCCTATGACGTCCGCGAACTGATCGCGCGGCTGGTCGACGGCTCCGACTTCGTCGATTTCAAGGCCGAATACGGGCCGGGCACGGTGGTCGGCTTCGCCGAGATCATGGGCCAGGCCGTCGGACTGATCGGCAACAACGGCCCCATCGACAATGGCGGCGCCACCAAGGCTGCGCAGTTCATGCAGCTCTGCGACCAGTCGGACACGCCCATCGTCTTCCTGCACAACACCACGGGCTTCATCGTCGGCACCGAGTCGGAACGCGGCGGCATGGTCAAGCACGGCTCCAAGATGATCCAGGCCACCTCCAACGTGCGGGTGCCGAAGATCACCATGATGATCGGGGCCAGCTTCGGCGCGGGCAACTACGCCATGTGCGGGCGGGCCTACGAGCCGCGTTTCATCTTCGGCTGGCCGAACTACAAGATGTCTGTCATGGGCGGCGAGCAGGCGGCGACGGTGCTGAAGATCGTCGCCGAGCAGGGTGCAAAGCGGAAGGGCGTCGAGCCCGACCACGACCGGATCAGGAAGATGTTCGACGGCATCGTCAGCCAGTTCGAGCGCGAGGGCGAGGCGCTCTACAACACCGCGCTGGTCTATGATGACGGGCTGATCGACCCGCGTGACACGCGCAAGGTGCTGGGCCTCTGTCTCGACATCTGCCGCGAGGCGGACACGCGGCCGCTGAAACCCAACAGTTTCGGCGTCGGGCGGATGTAGTTCGGCCCCTCCCCGGGCTTGCGACATCGAACGGTCGCATCCAGGACATCATTTGGCGCAAAGCGGCGGGGGCCGCCGGGGCTTCGCGGTGACAGACTTGGAATCGGGCGGCGCGATCTCCGCGCCGCCGCGATCCATGGGTGTCCGGAATGAGCGAGCAAGCACCTGCGGCCGCCGGCGGCGGACGCCGTCGGCGCGGCCGGCGGCGCGCTGCCACGGACGGTGCGGGGACCGGGGGCGCGGCGGCGGTCATCGAGCAGCCGCCCTTCCGCCAGCCGAAGCTTCCCTTTTCGCCCACCGAATTGCTCTCGGCCGACGAACTGGAATCCATTCACCACGCCTCGCTGCAGGTCCTGTCCGAGATCGGCGTCGACTTCCTGCACGAGGAAGCGAAGGAACTGCTGCGCCGCGGCGGCGCGGAGGTCGAGGCCGGCAGCGACCGGGTGCGCTTCGACCCGGCCCTGGTCGAGGAGACCATCGGGCGCGCGCCTGCGGCTTTTGACCTGCACAGCCGCAATCCGGCCCACAAGCTGCGTTTCGGCGACGGGCGGGTGACCTTCTGCGCCGCCGCCAGCGCCCCCAACGCCTTCGACCTGCAGGGCGGCCGCCGGCCGGGCAACCGCGCGGACTACCGCAACTTCCTCAAGCTGGGCCAGATGCTCAACGCCGTGCACATGTTCGGCGGCTACCCGGTCGAACCCATCGACATCCATCCCGGCGTGCGCCATCTCGAAGCGCTCAGCGACATGCTGGTGATGACCGACAAGGCGATCCACGCCTACAGCCTGGGCCGGGAGCGCGTCGTCGATGCCATCGAGATGACCCGCATCGCCCGCGGCGTCGACCGCGAGACCCTGCTGCGTGAACCCTCGGTCCTCTCCATCATCAATTCCTCCTCCCCCCTCCGCCTGGACACGCCGATGCTGGAGGGTGTGATCCAGCTCGCCCGTCACCGCCAGCCCGTCGTGCTGACGCCCTTCACCCTTGCCGGCGCCATGGCGCCGGTGACCATCGCCGGCGCGCTGGTGCAGCAGAACGCGGAAGTGCTGGCCGGCTACGTGCTGTGCCAGACCGTCGAGCCCGGCGCGCCCTTCGTCTATGGCGGCTTCACCTCCAATGTCGACATGAAGTCCGGCGCCCCGGCCTTCGGCACGCCCGAGGCCATGCGCGCGGCGATCATCGGCGGGCAGCTCGCCCGGCGCTATCGGCTGCCCTACCGCTCGTCCAACGTGAACGCCGCCAACAGCCTGGACGCCCAGGCCGGCTACGAGGCGGTGTTCTCGCTCTGGGGCGCGATCATGGGCGGGGTGAACATGCTGAAACACGGCCTGGGCTGGATGGAAGGCGGGCTGCAGACCTCGTTCGAGAAGTTCGTCATGGACGCCGACCTGCTGCAGATGGTCGCCGGGTTCCTGACCCCCGTCGGAACCAGCCCCGAGGACCTCGCCATGGACGCCATGCGGGAGGTGGGCCCCGGCGGGCACTTCTTCGGCTGCGCCCATACCCGGGCCCGCTACAAGACGGCCTTCTACCAGCCGCTGATCTCCGACTGGCGCAATTACGAAAGCTGGGAGGAGGCGGGCCGGCCGCAGGCTCCGGAGAAGGCCAACCAGATCTATCGAGATCTTGTCGCCGCCTACGAGCCGCCGCCGATGGACCCGGCCGCGCGAGAGGAACTGGAAGCCTTCGTCGCCCGCCGCATCGAAGAGGGCGGCGCGCCGACGGATTTCTGAATCCAGGGAGACAGAGATGAAAGACAGCGCCCGTGTGGTGGTGATCGGCGGCGGGGTGGTCGGTGCCAGCGTGCTCTATCACCTGACCAGGCTCGGCTGGAGCGACGTGATGCTGATCGAGCGCTCCGAACTGACCTCGGGGTCGACCTGGCACGCGGCGGGTGGCATGCACACGCTGAACGGCGACCCGAACGTCGCCAAACTCCAAGCCTACACCATCGAGCTCTACAAGGAGATCGAGGAAATCTCGGGCCAGGCCACCGGCGCGCACCAGACCGGCGGCGTACTGCTGGCCGACAGCCAGGAACGGATGCAGTGGCTGAAGATGGCCCATGCGCGAGGGCGCTATCTGGGCATGGAGACCGAGCTGATCAGCGTCAGCGAGGCCAAGACGCTCTACCCCCTGCTGGAGGAGAAGTACTTCGTCGGCGCCATGTACGACCCCGTCGACGGCCACGTCGACCCCTCCGGCGTCACCCAGGCCTACGCGAAGTCCGCACGGCTGAACGGCGCGGAGATCGTGCTGCGCAACCGTGTCGTCGAACTGAACCAGCGCCCCGACGGCACCTGGAACGTGGTCACCGAACAGGGGGCGGTCCACGCCGAGCATGTCGTCAACGCCGGCGGGCTGTGGGCGCGCGAGGTCGGCCGCATGGTCGGTCTGGAACTGCCCCTGCTGGCCATGGAGCACATGTACCTGCTGACCGAGGACATGCCGGAAGTGGCCGAGATCAACCGCGCCACCGGCAAGGAAGTGCTCCACGCCATCGACTTCGGCGGCGAGATCTACATGCGCCAGGAGCGTGGCGGCATGCTGATGGGTACCTACGAGCGCGCCGGCCGGCCATGGTCGCCGAAGGCAACGCCCTGGGACTTCGGCCACGAACTGCTGCAGCCGGACCTGGACCGCATCGCGCCGTCGCTGGAAGTCGGGTTCAGGCACTTCCCGGCCTTCGAGCGCGCCGGCATCAAGCAGATCATCAACGGCCCCTTCACCTTCGCCCCGGACGGCAATCCGCTGGTCGGGCCGGTGCGGGGCCTCAGGAACTTCTGGTGCGCCTGCGCGGTGATGGCGGGTTTCAGCCAGGGCGGCGGCGTCGGCCTGGCGCTGTCGAACTGGATCGTCAACGGCGATCCGGGCTTCGACGTCTGGGCCATGGATGTCAGCCGCTATGGCGATTGGACCACCATGGCCTACACCTCGGCCAAGGTGCGGGAGAACTATTCCCGCCGCTTCTCAATCACCTTCCCCAACGAGGAACTGACCGCCGGGCGACCGCTGCGCACGACGCCGATCCACGGCCGGCTGAAGGCGGAGAACGCCGTCTTCGGCGCCAGCTATGGCCTCGAGCACGCGCTCTGGTTCCAGGAACCGGGCAGGCAGCCGGTCGAGGACGTCACCTTCCAGCGCTCCAACAGCCATGAGCCAGTCGCGCGCGAATGCCGCGCCGTGCGCGACGGCGTCGGCATGATCGAGATCTCCAGCTTCGCGAAGTACCAGGTCACCGGGCCAGGCGCGGAACTCTGGCTCAGCCGCATGCTGGCCAACCGCATGCCGAAGACCGGCCGGATCGTGCTCTCGCCGATGCTCAACGACGCCGGCCGGCTGATTGGCGACTTCACGGTCGCCAGGGCGGGCGATGAGCGGTTCTACGTCTTCGGCTCCGGGATTGCCGAGAACTACCACATGCGCTGGTTTCAGGCCCACCTGCCCAACGACGGCCGGGTCGCCATCCGGCCTCTGGGACTCGATCTCACGGGGCTGTCGCTCGCCGGGCCGAGAGCGCGGGACGTGCTGCAGGCGGTCACCGACCATGACGTCTCGGCGGAGAACTTCCGCTTCATGGACTTCCGCCGCATCGAGATCGGCATGATCCCGGCGCTGGCGGGCCGGATCACCTTCACCGGTGATCTGGGTTTCGAGATATGGGTCAAGCCCGAATTCCTCGCACAGCTCTACGACATGCTGCAGATTGCCGGCGAAGAGCACGGGCTGACGCTGTTCGGCGCCCGGGCGCTCAACGGGCTGCGGCTGGAGAAGAACTTCGGCACCTGGGCCCGGGAATACCGCCCGGTTTACGGCCCCGAGGCCGCGGGCCTGTCGCGCTTCGTCGATTTCCGCAAGAACGATTTCACGGGCCGCGATGCCGCGCTCCGCGAACGCGAGGAAGGACCGCCGCGCAAGCTGGTGGCGCTGAAGGTCGACGCCGGCGACGCCGATGTCATCGGCGACGAACCGATCTGGATCGACGGCCGGGTCCGGGGCTGGGTCACGTCGGGGGGCTTCGCCCATGCCTCTGACGCATCCGTGGCGCTGGGCTATGTCGAGGCCGCCTTCGCCGACGAGACCGAAGCGCCATTCGATGTGGAGATCATCGGCGAACGCCGGCCGGCGCGGCTGTTGGAAGAGCCGCTGTTCGACCCGCAGGGCGCACGCATGCGCGCCTGAGGGGCAGCCCGGCCGATTCACGTCCCCTGTGTGTGTAATTCTGGACGGCGCTGCGTCGTTCGCTAGGATGCGCGCCGGCCATCGGTGGAGTGAACGGCCCTCGCCGGAACCCCGACTGGAACGCCCGAACCATGATGATGAACCTCCGCACGCCCGATCTCTGGGTCGGCATGGACGCCGAACTGCGCTGCGAGGACCCGGCGCTCTTCCAGCTTCTCGACTACTGGAACGACAAGCGCGGCGGGCGCGAGATGCCCGCCCGTGCGGACATCGACCCGCAGGAGCTGCGCCGCCATCTCGGCAATCTCATCCTCATCGACATCGAACACGAGCCCACGCGGCTGCGCTATCGCCTGATCGGCACGCGCATTACCGGGCTCATGGGGCGCGATTCGACGGGCAAGTACTACGACGAGATCTACGAACCCGAATTGCTGGCCTCGATCTACCGGAGCTTCGAATGGATCTTCGCGAACCGCCGGCCGCTGCGCACCCATGGCGAGGCGTTCTATCCGGACCGCAACTTCTACAGCTACGAGACGCTGAACCTGCCGCTATCGAGCGACGGCGTGGTCATCGACATGGTACTCGGCGGGCTCTACTTCCATCCCCGGACGCCACCGGGCTGACGCATTGAGGGACGGCGCGCCGCGCCGTCCCTCCGGTCGCAACGGTCAGTGCACGTTGACGGGGAACATCTCGTGCTGTCGGACGGCGATGAAGGCCAGTTCGCGCGAGGGCGCGACGCCCATCTGCTGCCCCTTCGCGGAGAAGATGCCGAAGGCAGTCTGGCCGCCGTCGATCTCCACGGGGCGGACATAGGCCAGGGCGGGCGCTCCGATCTCGGCGAGCATCTCGGGCGTCAGTTCACGGATGTCGATGTTCTCAGCCATTGCCAACCTCCTCTTCGGGTTCGGTCCTCAGCATCGGCTTTGAAGCGGCCTTGGCTGAACGGATCCTGATCGTCTTTACCAGCGTCTCGGCGGCGGGCCGGCTCAGATCGATGTGCAGCAGGCCGTTGTCGAGCCTGGCGTCATCGACCTCGATGCCCTCGGCCAGCACGAAAGCGCGCTGGAACTGCCGCGTGGCGATGCCGCGATGCAGGAAGATCCGGTCGGAATCGTCCTCCTGGCGGCGGCCGCGGATAACGAGCTGGTTCTCCTCCACCGTGACGGTGAGGTCGTCCTCCTCGAATCCGGCGACGGCCAGCGTGATACGCAGCGCGTTCTCCGACGTCTGTTCGATGTTGTAGGGTGGATAGCCGTCATTGGCGGACTTGGCGACCCGGTCGAGCACGCGCTCGACATGATCAAAGCCGAGCAACAGGGGGCTGTTGAACAGCGACATCCTGGTCATGTGTTCTACTCCTTGCACATAAGCGAGCAGACCGGACCCGATCGGCGCCGGATCCGGCGCGAACCCTCATCGAGGCGTTCATCGCCTAATTTAAGCCGTTCCAGTTCGCATTCAAGCGGCTGGCCAGTCCGCGGGCGGCGTGCTATCCGCCGCCGAGGCGGAGCTTCTCCAACCTTTCGAGCCGGATTCATGACCACCCTGACCGCTACCCCCATGGGCAAGATACCCCTGAAGGGCGAGATCGCAGCGCCGGGCGACAAGTCGATCTCCCACCGGTCGCTGATGTTCGGCGCGCTGGCCGTAGGCCCGACCCGGATAACGGGCCTGCTGGAAGGCGAGGACGTGCGCGCGACCGCCCGCGCCGTCGCCGCGCTCGGCGCCGGAGTGGAGCGCACCGGCGAGGGCGCCTGGACGGTGCATGGCGTCGGCGTCGGCGGACTGGCCGAACCCGAATGCGCGCTCGATCTGGGCAATTCCGGCACCGGCGCCCGCCTGCTCATGGGCATGGTCGCCGGCTGCCCGATCACGGCGACATTCACCGGCGACGCCTCGCTCTCGCGGCGGCCGATGAGCCGGGTCATCGAGCCGCTCAGCCGCATGGGCGCGGTCTTTCATGGCCGCGAGGGCGGCCGCCTGCCCATCACGCTGACCGGCCCGGCCGACGTCATGCCGATCGATTACAGAAGCCCGGTGGCCTCGGCGCAGGTGAAGTCCGCGGTGCTGCTGGCCGGGCTGAACGCCGCCGGACGCACCACGGTGCGGGAGCCGGCGGCCTCCCGCGATCACACCGAAAACATGCTGCGCAGCTTCGGTGCGGCCGTCGAGACCCGGACCGAGGACGGAATGATCGTGGTCACGGTCGACGGCCAGCCCGAACTGGCGCCCCAGGACATCGCCGTGCCGGGGGATCCATCCTCGGCCGCCTTCGCGGCGGTTGCGGCGCTGATCCTGCCCGGCAGCGAGGTCACGATCCGCAATGTCGGGCTCAATCCGCTGCGGGCCGGCCTGTTCGAGGTGCTGACGGCGATGGGCGGCGAGATCGACGTCCTGGACCGGCGCGAGGAAGGCGGCGAGCCCGTCGGCGACCTGCGCGTCCGGGGCGGCGCGCTGAAGGGCGCCGGCGCGCCGCCCGCCAATGCGGCGGCGATGATCGACGAATATCCGATCCTCTGCATCGCGGCGGCGCTGGCGGAGGGCCGGACGGAGATGCGCGGCATCGAGGAACTCCGCGTCAAGGAGAGCGACCGCATCGCCCTGATGGTCAACGGCCTGCGCGCCGCAGGCGTCGAGGTCGAAGAGCACGAGGACGGCATGACCGTTTCCGGTTCCGGCGGCCGGCCGCCGGCCGGCGGCTGCGAGATCGACGCCAGTCACGATCACCGCATCGCCATGAGCTTCCTGGTGCTGGGTCTGGCCTGCGCGCAGCCCATTGCCGTCACCGGCGCCGAGACCATCGCCACCAGCTACCCGGCCTTCACCGACCATTTCGCCCGGCTGGGCGCCGACATTCAGAGCCGCTGAGGGACGAGATCGAGACGATGAGCGATACCGAGCTGACCGCCCTGCTGACCCGCATCGCCGATGCGCTGGAGCGCATCGCGCCGCCGACGCTGAAGCCGGCGGACATGAGCCGGGCCTCGGCCTTCGTCTGGCATGCGGAGAGCGCCTCGCTGCAGCCGGTGCCGGTGGTCAACCATGTCGAGATGGGCCTGCTGCGCGGCATCGATCACGTGCGCGGCATCCTGACCGACAACACCCGCCGCTTCGCCAGCGGCCACCCGGCGAACAACGCCCTGCTCTGGGGCGCGCGCGGCATGGGCAAGAGTTCGCTGGTCAAGGCCGCGCACGCGGCCGTCAATGCAGAGACCGGCGGCCGTCTGGTCCTGATCGAGATCCACCGCGAGGACATTGCCTCCCTGCCCCGCCTGCTCGGCGTGCTGAAGGACCATCCCGACCGGCGCTTCATCCTGTTCTGCGACGATCTCTCCTTCGACCACGACGACACCGCCTACAAGTCGCTGAAGGCGGTGCTGGAAGGCGGTATCGAGGGCCGCCCGGCGAACGTGATCTTCTACGCGACCTCCAACCGCCGCCACCTGATGCCCCGCGACATGGTCGAAAACGAACGCTCGACGGCGATCAACCCCTCCGAGGCGGTGGAGGAGAAAGTCTCGCTCTCGGACCGCTTCGGTCTCTGGCTCGGCTTCCATTCCTGCAGCCAGCAGGACTACCTGGAGATGGTCCGCGGCTATTGCGACAGCTACGGACTGGAGATCGACGACGAAACCCTCCGCGCCGAGGCGGTGGAATGGGCGACCACGCGCGGCGCGCGGTCGGGCCGCGTCGCCTGGCAGTACATCCAGGATCTGGCCGGCCGGCAGGGCAAGCCGCTCGACTAGAATGCCAGAGCGGCGGCCAGCAGAACGGTCGCCAGGGCGCAGCCGATCAGCGGCACGCTGAACCAGAAGCGCCAGGCGATCAGCGTGTAGAGCGCGCTGACCGCCAATGCGGGATATTCAAGCCACGGCGTCGCGTCACCGGCGGCAAGCACGATCAACAGGGCGAACAACATTGCGCCCAGGCTGTGGCTCAGGTGAAAGCCCAGGATGTTGCGCCAGAAATCATGCCCCTTCGGCACGATCGCGGTCGTCGTCTGCTGCATGCCTTCCAGCAGCGCCCGGTCCCGGGGGCGGAAGTATTTCGGGCCACGCACGATGTCGTTCAGGGCGTAGAGCAGGTGCAGCCCGCCCAGCGCCGCGTAGATCCCCGCGGCGAGGAAGAAGAGGATATCCATCGGCTCACTTCCGGAAACTGCGCGGCACAACCGCCGACGCCCGATCGATAATGGCGCTATCGCCAAGAATGGCGAGCCTTCTAGCCGAGTTCCGCGAACGCGGGCGCGTAGTCGATCCGCCCCGTCGTGGCCGGCATCGTTCCCTCGAGCGGCAGGGCCATCAGATAGGGGCCCGACCAGGCGCAGTCGAAGCCGGCGGCGAGTTCGGCCCGGAAGCCGAAGCGGCAATAATAGGCCGGATCACCCAGCACGAAGACGGCCCGCCATCCGCCCTCCCGGGCCCTGCGCAGCGCTTTCCGGATCAGCCGGTCCGCGACTCCCTGGCCGCGATGCGCCGCCAATATGCCGACCGGACCGAGACCCAGAGCGGGGAACGCCGCGCGCATCCGGGAGAGCATGACGTGACCGATCACGTCGCCGGCCCGGTCGGCGACAAGTTCGATCGCGGCGTCGCCATCCAGCCGCAGCCGTTCGACCAGGTCGGCCTCCGCCGCCGTGGGGAAAGCCTCCAGGTGGACACGCCGGATCGCCGCATGGTTCTCGGGTCCGGGCGTGCGCAGCGTCGGATTCACGACGCCGAGGCGGCCACGGGCAGGGATCCCAGTTCCTTGCGGGGATCGAGGGCCTTGCGGCCCTTGCGGATCTCGAAATGGAGTTGCGCCGGATTGACCCCGCCCGATGTGCCGACGGTGGCGATCGGATCGCCGCGCGAGACCTTGCGCCCGCGCTCCACCAGCATGTCGTCGAGATGGGCGTAGGCGGTGGTCAGACCGTCGCCGTGGCGGATCAGGATCAGGTTGCCGAAGCCGCGCAGCTCGTTGCCGGCATAGACCACCGTGCCGCTTTCGGCCGCGATCACGCGCGCGCCGCGCGGCGCGGCGATGTTGACGCCGTCATTGTGGAGGCCGCCCGGTTTCGGGCCGAAACCGGAGATCACGCGACCGCTAACGGGCCAGATGAGACCCGGCGGAGCCGGCGGCGTGGCGGGCGGGCGCGGGGCCGTGGCGACATCCGTGCGGCCGGCCGCCGGCGAGGTCGTGACCGAGGGCTGCGCCTCGGGCGGCCGCGACGGCAACTCGGCCACCTGAACGCTGCTGGCCGGGCGGGGGTCGAAATCCCGCGGCCTTGGCGGCGGCAGCGGCGGCGGCGCGACGGCCCGCGCAACACGGATCGCCGGTTCGACACGGGATCCCCCCGGAATACGCAGGATCTGGCGCGGATGGACGCGATGCGGCGGCCCGATCTCGTTCAGCCGCGCCAGTTCGTAACGGCCCACGTCATAGCGTTCGGCGATGGTCGAGAGCGATTCGCCCGTCTCGACACGGTGCAGGCGCAGATCCGGCACGAACAGGCGCTGACCGATGTGCAGGGTATAGGGCGGCTGGAGGCCATTCGCCTCGATCAGATCGCGTACCGGCACGCCGGTCTTCCGGGCAATGCCCCAGGCGGTGTCGCCCTGCCGCACCAGCACGACCCCGCCCAGATTGCTGTTGGCGTCGTGCACCGGCGCGGGCGTGGTGCGCGGCCCGCAGGCGGCTGCGGCAAACAGGGCGAGCAACAGGCCGAGGCGAATCACCATGGGCGGAAGGTACGGGCGGCCCACCCGGCGCACAAGAAAACCCTCAGCTCTCGCCGGGCAGGCCCGAGACCAGCGGCACGAAACGCACCGGCAGGATGTTCTCCCGGGAGATCTCGCCGTTCTCGCCCTTCGTCACGCGCACGATCTGCTGGCTGGTCGAGCTGTCGCCCACCGGGATCAGCATCATGCCGCCGGGCGCGAGCTGATCGATCAGCGCCTTCGGTGGCTCGCCGAAGGCGGCGGCCGTGACCAGAATCCGGTCGAAGGGGGCCTGGGCGGGCCAGCCCTTCATGCCGTCGCCATGCAGGGTGACGACGTTGTGCAGCCCGAGTTCCTCCAGAACCCGGCGCGCCTCGAGATAGAGCCCTCGGTGGCGTTCGATCGTGTAGACGCGCCGGCATATCTGCGCCAGCACCGCGGCCTGGTAGCCCGAGCCCGTGCCGATCTCCAGCACCTTCATGCGATGGCCCAGCTTCAGCTTCTCGGTCATGAAGGCGACGACATAGGGCTGGCTGATGGTCTGTCCCTGACGGATCGGCAGGGGCATGTTGTCATAGGCCTGGTGGCGCAGCGCGGGATCGATGAACTTCTCCCGCGGCACCTTCTCGATCGCGCCGAGCACTGCCGCATCCGTGATGCCCTCCCGGCGCAGTTCCATGATCAGCCTGATCTTGCGGTCGGCATCGCCCATGATCGGCGCTCAGTCCCCGAACACCCGGCCCATCTCTGCCAGGGACCGGGGATCGGTGAGGTCGAGGCTGATGGGCGTCACCGAGATGCCTTCGCGCCAGATCACCCCGATGTCCGTGCCCGGCTCGGGCAGATGCCGCTGGCGGCGCAGGCCGATCCAGAAATAGGGCACGTTGCGCCCGTCGACACGGGCGTCGATGGTGATGTCGGACTGATCGCGCCGGCCATGGGGGACCACGTGAACCCCCTTCACATCGTCGGGCTCGACGTCGGGAAAGTTGACGTTCATCAGCACGTCGGCCGGCCAGCCCTTGTCGACCAGCTTGCGGATGATGTCCGGCGCATGGCGTTCCGCCGTCTGCCAGCGGATGTCCTGGCCGAAATAGCCGACCTGGCTGAGCGCGATCGAGGGCACGCCCAACAGCGTCGCCTCCATCGCCGCGGCGACAGTGCCCGAATAGGTCACGTCCTCGGCCAGATTGGCGCCGCGGTTGACTCCGGAAAGCACCAGGTCGGGCACGCCCTGGACCACCTTGCGAAGTGCCATCATCACGCAGTCGGTCGGCGTGCCGGCAACCGCGAAGCGGCGGTCGTCCAGCTTCTGCATGCGCAGCGGATTGGTCAGGCTGAGCGAATGGCCCGCGCCGCTCTGCTCGTGCGCCGGCGCGACGATCCAGATGTCGTCGGTCAGCTCCCGCGCGATATTCTCCAGCGTCTTCAGGCCGGGCGCGTGAATGCCGTCGTCATTGGTCAGCAGGATCTTCATGGGTTCGCCTTCACTTGCCGCCGATCACGTCGACGCCGCCCATATAGGGCTTCAGGACCTCCGGCACGCGGACGGTCCCGTCTTCCTGCTGGTAGTTCTCCAACACTGCGATCAGGGTCCGCCCGACCGCCAGCCCCGAGCCATTGAGCGTATGGACGAAGCGGGTCCGCTTCTCGCCCTCGGGGCGATAGCGGGCGTTCATCCGCCGGGCCTGATAGTCGCCGCAGTTGGAGCACGACGAAATCTCGCGATAGCGGCCCTGTCCGGGCAGCCAGACTTCCAGGTCGTAGGTCTTGCGCGCCGCCGCGCCCATGTCGCCGCTGGACAGCAGCATCACCTGATAGGCCAGTCCCAGCCGCTGCAGCAGGGTCTCTGCGCAGCCGGTCATGCGCTCCAGTTCCTCGTCGGAGCGGTCGTCCGTTGTAACGCAGACCATTTCCACCTTCGAGAACTGGTGCTGGCGAATCATGCCGCGGGTGTCGCGTCCAGCCGCCCCCGCCTCCGAGCGGAAGCAGGGCGTCAGCGCGGCCACGCGGACGGGCAGTTCCTCCGGCGCCAGGATCTGCTCCCGCACCAGGTTGGTGAGCGGCAGTTCGGCGGTCGGAATCAGCCAGAAGCCGTTCTCGGTCCGGAACAGGTCTTCGGAGAATTTCGGAAGCTGGCCGGTGCCGAAGGCCGCTTCGTCGCGGACCAGCAGCGGCGGATTGATCTCGGTGTAGCCGAATTCCTCCGTCTGGCAGTCGATGAAGAAATTGGCGATGGCGCGCTCCAGCCGGGCAAGCTGGCCGCGCAGCACCACGAAGCGCGAACCCGAAATGGCGGCCGCGGCGTCGAAGTCCATCAGGCCGAGCCCCTCGCCGATCTCGTAGTGCTCCTTCGGTTCGAAGCCGAATTCGGGGCGTTCGCCGACCTGCCGCACGAGCTTGTTGGCGCCCTCGTCGGCACCGACGGGCACGTCCGCCGCCGGCAGGTTCGGTATGCCGGCCAGGCGCTCATCCAGTTCGGCGGCACGCTGGCGGTCCTGCTCCTCCAGCCCCTGGACCGCCGCTTTCAGGTCGGCGGTCGCCTGCATCAGCCGCTGGGCCTCCGCCTCGTCGCCCGAGCCCTTGGCCTTGCCGATCTGCTTTGCGGCCGCATTGCGCTCGGCCTGCCTGGCCTGCAACTCCTGCTGGACCGCCAGGCGGGCCTCGTAGATCGCGATCAGGTCGGCGGCGCGGATGTCGAGGCCGCGCGCGGCGACGCCGCGGTCGAAGGCCTCCGGATTGTCGCGAATCCAGCGAATGTCATGCATGGCGGGACTGTCGTTTCAGGGAGTTGAGACTGGCCGGGTTATAGGCCCCGGTCCGGCCGGCGTCCACCCGGTCAGCCGTCCTCTTCCTCGGCCTCGGCGCGGGTGCGTTTCCGTTCCACGACGACGGCGCAGAGGATCGAGAGTTCGTAGAGAATGATGATCGGAATGGCGAGCGTGATCTGGCTGATGGGGTCCGGCGGCGTGATGATCGCGGCGACCACGAAGACGCCGACGATGGCGTATTTCCGCTTCGCCCGCATCCCCGCCGCCGTGGCCAGGCCGACGCGCGCCAGCAGGGTCAGCAGGACCGGGAGCTGGAAGCAGAGCCCGAAGGCGAAGATCAGTTTCATCACCAGCGAAAGATACTCGCCCACCTTGGGCTCCAGCTGGATCGCCAGCGACGAATCGCCCGACGGCGCCTCGAAGGACAGGAAGAACTGCCACGCCATGGGCATGACCAGGAAGTAGACCATGGAGCCGCCGATCAGGAACAGGATCGGAGTCGCCACAAGGAAGGGGGCGAAGGCCTTCTTCTCGTTGCGGTAGAGCCCGGGCGCCACGAACATGTAGATCTGGCTGGCGATGATCGGGAAGGCGAGCATGAACGCCGCCCAGAAGGCCACCTTGATGTAGGTGAAGAAGGCCTCGTGCAGGGCGGTGAAGATCATCCGCCGGCCCTTTTCCGCACCCACCAGGTCGACCAGCGGCTGCATCAGGAAGGCGTAGATCGCTTCGGCGAAGTAGAAGCAGAAGATGAAGGCGACGATGATCGCCGCGACCGAGTACATCAGCCGGTTGCGCAACTCCACCAGGTGCTGCATCAGCGGCTGCTTGTTGTCCGATACCTCGTCATAGGCGTCGCCGCCGTCGGGGCTGTTGGCCGCATCGGTCATGGATCAGCCGGCCTTTCCGGCGGTCTTGGGTTCGGTCCGGGGTCCGGACCCCGTCTCCAGCGCGTCCGGCGGTTCCTGGGAGGCCGCGGCCTCGCCCTGTCCCTCGGAGACGTCCCGGTCCTTGCCGTCGGCCGGCTTCTTCGGCGTCGCACGTGGTTCGGCGAAGGGACTGTCGAACATGCCGTCGTCGCTGCCCGAGGGGTCCAGCAGGCTCTCCGGCCGCGTGCTGTCCGTGATGTCCTTCTTCAGCTTGTCCAGTTCGGCCTCGCGCGCCACGTCGTCCATCGTCCGCTGAAAATCGCGGGCGACGCCTCGCGCCTTGCTGAGAAGCTGGGAGACGGTGCGCAGCACGGTCGGCAGTTCCTTCGGCCCGAAGATCAGGACCGTCAGAACGGCAACCACCAGAAGCTCGGACCATCCGAGATCAAGCATCAGGATAAGCCTGTCGGTTGGCGCGCCGCAGCGGCGCGCCCGGGACGCGTTGTCAGGACGAGGTTGCCTTGTCCTTGTCCTCGGTCACCTTGGCGTTGGCGTTCGCCGTGGCGTCTTCCTTGTTCTGGGCCTCTTCTTCGCTGATGCCCTTCTTGAAGCTCTTGATGCCCTTGCCGACGTCGCCGAGGATGCTGGAAATCTTGCCTCGACCGCCGAACAGCAGCAGCACCACGGCCAGAACGATCAGCCAGTGCCAGATGCTGAAAGTACCCATAGATGAAACTCCATCACTTGCGGTTCCGGCGGCGGGCCGGCGTCATGGACGCGCCGCCGCCAAGGGGTTCGGTCCCTTATAGAGCTATATGGCCCTTTCAGGAAAAAGAATCAGCCTCTGCGGGTCAACGGTGACGCGAATTCGCTCGCCGGTCCCCGGCGGACGCTCCGTTGTGCGGGCCCTCAGCTGCAGCCCGGCTTCCGTCTCCAGGGCGACCCGCCAGTAGGCGCCGATCAGACGGATATCGGTCACCGCCGCCTCCACACCGTCACCCGCACCGTCCGCGTCGAGCACCATGGCCTCCGGGCGGATCACCGCAAGCGCCCGGCCTTCCGCCGCCCCGGCGGCCGGGAACGACCCGAGCGGCGTCGCCGCGATGCCGTCCTCCACGTTCGCCGGGATCTCGTTGACCGGCCCGAAGAAGCGCGCCATGAACGGATCCGCCGGCCGCAGGTAGACTTCCTCCGCCGGTCCCACCTGGACCAGCCGGCCCGCCTGCATCACCGCGATACGTTCGGCCATGCGCATGGCCTCCTCCGGATCGTGCGTGACCAGCAGCACGGTGGCGCCCAGGCCCTTCAGCAGGGAGAGCGTCTCGTCGCGCACCGAATTGCGCAGCGTGACGTCAAGATTGGCAAAGGGCTCGTCCATCAGCATCAGCCGCGGTTCCGGCGCCAGCGCGCGCGCCAGGGCGACCCTCTGCTGCTCGCCGCCCGAGAGCTGGTGGGGATAGACGTCCGCGCGGCCGGTCAGCCCGACCCTGGCCAGCATCGCCATCGCCCGTTCCTGCCGGTTGCCCGCAGTCATGTGCTTCAGGCCGAAGGCGACGTTGCCAGCGACGGTGAGATGAGGGAACAGCGCGTAATCCTGAAAGACCATGCCGACGCGACGCTGTTCGGGCGGCAAGGCCCGGCCGGGCTCGGCGACCACGCGGCCGTCGATCTCGATCCGGCCCGCCTGCAGTTCTTCGAGGCCGGCGGCCAGCCGCAGGCTGGTCGTCTTGCCGCAGCCCGAGGGCCCCAGCAGGCAGAGTATCTCACCCTCGGCAAGGTCGAGCGACAGCCCGTCGACGGCCTTCAGCGGGCCGAACCGGTGGGTCACGTCGGAGAAGCGGAGCTTGGCCAAGCGAAAGGCCCCTGCGGGTGAAGATCGTCGAGCGGCGGTGATAGTCCGTCTCGGTCAGCGGCGCAATTGGCGCGTGTCTCAAGCGGCGCCGTCGTCTCCGCCGTCATCGAACAGGCCGGGATCGCGCGGCTCCGCCGAAAGCAGACCGGTAGCCTTGAGTTCGTCGATGCCCGGCAGGTCGTTCAGGCTGGCGAGCCCGAAATGGATCAGGAACTCGTCGGAGGTGCCATAGGTCAGCGGACGCCCCGGCGTCTGCCGCCGGCCGCGCGGGCGCACCCAGCCGGTCTCCATCAGCACGTCCATGGTGCCCTTGGAGACCGCGACGCCGCGCAGTTCCTCGATCTCTGCGCGGGTGACGGGCTGATGGTAGGCGATGATGGCCAACGTCTCCACGGCGGCGCGGGAGAGCTTCTTCGGCGTCACCCGGTGCTCGGCCAGGGCATCGGCAAGGTCCGGTGCGGTGCGGAACAGCCACTTGCCGTTGACCTGGACAGGCTCCACGCCACGCCCCCGGTAGTCCTCGGCCAGCGCGGCGAGCACCACGGTCGGGTCCACCCCTTCGGGCAACCGGCGCTGGATGGTCGCCAGATCCAGAGGCTCCGCGGCGGCGAAGAGCAGCGCCTCGACCACGCGGACATGGTCGCGGTCGACGCTCATGCCTTGTCCCGGCGCCGGATGTAGATGGGTCCGAAACTGCGGCCCTGCCGGATCTCGATGTCGCCCTGCTTGGCCAGTTCCAGCGCCGCCAGCAGGGTCGACGCGGTCGCCGACCGGCGGGTGAAGGGATGGGCGATGGCCGGCGGCAGAAAGGCCTGCAGGCTGGACCATTCGGGCAACGCGCCGAGCAGCTTGCGCATGCGTTCCAGAGCCATCTCCACGCTGATCACCTTGTCGCGGCGGATACGCAGCGGCTCGCTGTCGCCCCTGGCCTCCAGGTGGACCGAATAGGCTTTCAGAAGGTCGTAGTAGTCGCAGGTCCATGCCGAACTGCGCTGGACCCGGATGCCCTCCGGCGCGCCGCGGCGATGGAAATCCTGGCCCTCGCGGGCGCGTTCAAGCAGTCTGGCGGCGGCCTGCCGCATGGCCTGAAGGCGCCGAAGCTGCCAGTTGAGCCGGGCCGCCATCTCCTGCGCGGAGGGCTCATCCTCGGGCTCCGGATCCGGAATCAGCAGGCGCGATTTCAGATAGGCCAGCCAGGCGGCCATCACGAGGTAGTCTGCCGCGAGTTCCAGGCGCAGTTCGCGGGCTTTCTCGACATAGTCGAGATACTGCTCCGCCAGCGCGAGCATGGAGATCCGGGCGAGATCGACCTTCTGGTCGCGGGCCAGATCGAGCAGCAGGTCGAGCGGTCCCTCATAGGCGCCCAGATCGACGACGAGCCGCTGACCGGGGGCCTCGCGCGGGGCGTCCTCCTCGAAATCGGCTGCGCTCTGGTTCATCGCGGTCGGGTCCGTGTGATTCGCCGGAACGTCATTATCGCAGCTTCAGACGAGGGCTTCACCCAGTTCGGCCAGCAATTGCGCACGGTCCACGGAGTCAGGCGCCTGCCGCGCGGCCGAGAGCCGGCTCCAGCGCTCCACGGCGGCCGGCGAGAATCCGCCGATCGCCTCGGCCACGGCAGTCATCACGGCGAAGTCGCCGGAGCATTGCAGCACCGCGTCGCACCCCGCCGACAGGGCCGCACGCGCAAGGTCGCCCGGCGCGCCGTCCAGCGCCTTCATGTCGATGTCGTCGGAGACGAGAAAGCCGTCGAAACCGCACCAGCCGCGGATGATCCCTTCGACGATCTGCGTCGACAGGGTGGCCGGCAGGTCCGGGTCGATCGCCGGATAGCGGATATGGGCGGTCATGGCGATCGGCGCGCAGTCGGCCGCCCGGCGGAAGGCAGCGAAATCCGTGGCTTCCAGCAACACCGGCTCGGTTTCGACCACGGGCAGTTCCAGATGGCTGTCCACCCAGGCCCGGCCATGCCCCGGCCAATGCTTGCTGACGGCCAGGATCCCGCCCGCCGCCAGGCCGTCGGCCATGGCCCTGCCCAGCAACGCGACGACCTCCGGGTCCGCATGAAAGGCGCGGTCGCCGATGACGTCGTGTCCGCCCGTCTGCGCGAGGTCGAGCACCGGCGCGCAGACAATGTCGAAGCCCGCGGCCGCCGCCTGGTCGGCGATGATCCGGCCCAGCAGCCAGGCCGCATACTCGCCGTCCTGCGGGTCGCGGTCGAACGCCTGTCCGATCCGGCGGGCCGAAGGCAGCGCCTCCCAGTGCGGCGGCGACAGGCGCTGGACGCGTCCGCCTTCCTGATCCACCCAGAGACAGGGACCCGCAGCGTCCAGCGCGCCGCGCACCGCGTCTGTCAGCCGCCGGACCTGATCGGGATTGTCCACGTTGCGGCGGAACAGGATCACGCCCAGGGGTCTGTGATCGGCCAGAAAGGCGGCCTCCTCCGGTTTCAGTTCGGTTCCGGCAATGCCGAAGACGGCGGGGATCAAGGCGTCACCGCTTCACCGCAAGACAGTCCTGCCCGCTGTCCTTCAGCCGGGCGCAGAACGCCAGCGCCGCCTCCCTGGAGGCGAAACTGCCGGTGCGCAGGCGGTAGAAGACGCCATTGGCCCCGGTGTCGACGCGGGTGACCGTGGGCCGCAGGTCGCCCAGCAGCGCTTCGTGACGGCCCTGGACCCTTTGCCAGGTGGCCGTGGCGTCCGCCTCTTCACGCAACGCGGCGATCTGCACCTGCCAGGGGCCGTCCGCATCCGCCGCCGGGGCAGCCGCAGAAGCTTGCGGCGCTGGCTTCGGCTCGGCTTTCGCGGCCGGTTCGGGCCGGGCCGGCGGCGGCGCCGGACGGTCGGCAACCTCCTTCTCCTCCAGCGCGGGTGCGGCGGGGCGTTCTTCGACCACGACCGCAGGTTCGGCGCTCTCCGGACCGGCATCGCCAGGCGCGGCCTCCTGCGCCGTGACCGTAGCCGTGTCCGCGACCGGTGCGGGCTGCGGCTCCGGCTCTGGCTCCGGCTCCGGCTCGGCAAGCGGCGCCTCGACGGCGGGGAGCAGCCGCTCCACCCTCGCCTCGCCGCGCTCCGCCGCAGGCTTGAAGGTGTCGTAGACCTGCTTGTCCCTGTCCGGAACATCGACGCCGCCGGGATCCTCCGGCTTCTCCCGGTCAGGACCATCCGGCGCGCGGACGATCGGAACGGCCTGACCGCCGGCCGCGGTCTGCGCGTCCCCATCGTCCCGGACACCGAACCAGGCGACGAGGGCGAAGGCCATGACGGCGATCAGCAGGACGAAGCCCGCGATCAGCCGCCACCGGCCCTGGCCCTCCGCCTGGCGGGCCATCAGCGCATCTCCTCCACCGGCGTCACGCCAAGCACGCCGAGACCGCTGCGCAACACCGTCCTGACGCCCTCCACCATGGCCAGCCGCGCCAGGGTCAGTGCGGGATCGCCGGGCTGGATGAACCGCAGCTCGTCCGCGTCGCGCCCCTTGGTCCAGTAACCGTGGAACGCCGAAGCCAGATCATGCAGGTAGAAGGCGAGCCGATGGGGTTCGGAGGCTTCCGCGGCCTGTTCGATCGTGCGCGGCCACGCCGCCATCAGCCTGATCAGCGCCAATTCCTCGGGATGGGTGAGCGGCGCGAGGTCGGCGGCGATCAGCGCCTCCCGCGACAGATCGAGGCCGGCGATCTCCTGTTCGGCGTTGCGGAACACCGAGCAGCAGCGGGCGTGGGCATACTGCACGTAGAATACCGGGTTGTCCCGCGACTGCTCCATGACCTTCGCGAAATCGAAGTCCAGCGGCGCTTCGTTCTTGCGGGTCAGCAGCATGAAGCGCACGGCGTCCCGGCCGACGCGGTCGACCACGTCGCGCAGCGTGATGAAGGTTCCCGCGCGTTTCGACATCTTCGCCGGTTCGCCGTTTTCGTAGAGATGAACCAGCTGGCAGAGCTTTATGGTCAGCCGCCCCCGGTCATTGGTCACGGCCCGCGTCGCCGCCACCATGCGCTTCACATAGCCCCCGTGATCGGCGCCAAAGACATCGATCATGTCGGCGAAGCCGCGACGGTACTTGTCGAGATGATAGGCGATGTCGGCGGCGAAATAGGTCCAGTCACCGTTCGACTTCCTGAGCGGCCGGTCCACGTCGTCGCCCCAGTCGGTCGCCCGGAACAGCAGTTGCGGCCGGGGTTCCCAGTCTTCCGGCGTCTTGCCCTTGGGCGGTTCCAGCACGCCCGTGTAGACCTGGTCGCGGCTCTCCAGTTCGTCGACCACGTCCTGGATACGGCCGTCCCGGTGCAGGCTGAGCTCCGACGTGAAGATCTCCTGCTTGATGCCGATGGCGGCGAGATCGTCGCGGATCAGCGCCATCATCCGCTCCACGGCGAAGCTCCTCAGCGGGGCCAGCCACTCGCTTTCGGGCAGGTCGAGCCAGCGGTCCTGGTCGCGCTCCGCCAGTTCCCGGGCCGGTTCGATCAGATAGTCGCCGGGATAGAGGCCCTCCGGCATCTCGCCCGCGTCAACGCCCAGCGCCTCGCGGTAGCGGTGGTGGAGCGACCGCGCGAGCGCGTCGATCTGGTTGCCGGCGTCATTGATGTAGTATTCGCGGGTGACGTCGAACCCGGCCTTGTCGAGCAGACCGGCCAGCGCGTCGCCGAACACCGCTCCGCGGGCGTGGCCGACATGCAGCGGACCGGTCGGATTGGCCGAGACGTACTCCACATTGATCGCCCGCCCGGCGCCCATCTCGCTGTCGCCGAACGCTTGGCCGCGGCGCAGGATCTCCTGCAGCCGCGCCTGCCAGAAACCCTGATCGAGGCGGATGTTGATGAAGCCGGGTCCGGCGATCTCCACACTCTCGACGCCGGCCAGCGCCGCGATGCCGGGTTTCAGCGCCTCGGCGATGTCGCGGGGCTTCATGCCCGCCTGACGCGCCAGGGCCATCGCCGCGTTGCTCGCCAGATCGCCATGGGCGGCGTCACGCGGCGGCTCCACGCCGACGACGCTGCTGTCGATGCCGGCGGGCAGTGCGCCACAGGCGTGCACGACCTCCCGGATCATCTCTCGGAACTGCTCGAAGATGTTCATTGCGAATCGCTCGATCTGACGGGGCCGCAGACTATAGAATTCGGGCGCGGGCGGCCAACGGCGGCACCCGTGCGCCCTGCCGGCCGATTGACAATCTCGGCCAGCGGTCTAAATCCGGGCGCATCAGGAAGCAACAACGAAACCCTACTCCGTTGACGGACATGATGAACCAGAACACGACCTTCACCGTGACCGACGCCGCCGCCGCCAAGGTGGCGCAGTTGATCGAGTCCGAGGGCAATCCGGCGCTCAAGCTGCGCGTCCAGGTGCTGGGCGGCGGCTGTTCGGGCTTCCAGTACGACTTCCGTTTCGACCAGGACGTGGCCGAGGACGATCTGGTGATCGAAAAGGACGGCGTTACCGTGCTGGTCGATTCCGTTTCGATCGAATACCTCAAGGGCTCGGAATTCGACTATGTGGAGGAGATGATCGGCTCCTCCTTCCAGGTGCGCAATCCGAACGCCACCGCGAGCTGCGGCTGCGGCACGTCCTTTTCGGTGATGTGACCCTCAGCTCGTGGCGCTCAATCGCATCGCAGGCTGGTTCAACCGGCTGACCGAGGAAGACCGGCCCGGCGACGGCCCCGACGAGACCCGGCTCGGCGCCGCCACCCTGCTGGTCGAGGCTGCGCATCTGGACGGCGATTTCTCGCCCGATGAGCGGCGGGCGATCGAGGCCGCGCTGGGCCGCTATTTCGACCTTTCCGACGAGGAGGTCGGCGCGCTGATGGACGCCGCCGAGCAGGCGCATGGCGACGCGGTGGAGATTTCCCGCTTCACGCGCGCCATCAAGCAGCTTCCGCCGCCGCAGCGGATCGAGATTATGGAAATGCTGTGGGAAGTCGTGCTTGCGGACGGCGATCTGCATGCCTATGAAGCCAATCTGTTGCGCCGCGTCGGAGGCCTCATCTATGTTTCCGATCGCGAGAATGGCGAGGCGCGGCAGAGGGTGCTGGCGCGGCTCGGCTAGTCATGCCAAGCGGCATCCGCCGCGTGAATTCGCTCAAGTTGGGGAGATACGGCTGATGCCCTACGTCGTCACGGAAAACTGCATCATGTGCAAGTTTCAGGACTGTGTCGAAGTGTGCCCGGTGGATTGTTTCTACGAGGGCGAGAACATGCTGGTGATCCATCCGGACGAGTGCATCGACTGCGGCGTGTGCGAGCCCGAATGCCCGATCGAGGCGATCATTCCCGACACCGACCCGGAATCCGACAAGTGGCTGGAGCTCAACCGGGATTTCTCCGAGAAGTGGCCCAACATCACCCGCAAGGGCGAGTCTCCGCCCGACGCGGACGAGTGGCGGGACGTCGAGAACAAGTTCGAGAAGCACTTCAGCGAGGCCCCGGGCAAGGGGAACTGACCGCCCCGCATCCCGCGCCGCGCCGCCGCCGTCCTGCCCGCATCGGAAGATTCGGGTAGGAAAACCGTCATCTTTGTGCTATATATATCGCTGTCTGGTTGACGAGGGCCTGTTGCTGGTCCGGCTGTCCCCGACATGATTGACGGGTGGCGGTACGCGGCCCGTCTTTTCATGTCAAACGCCGACCTCTTTTGACGGTCATCCCGGAATCCGGACATTGCCAGGCGGCGATGAGGAGGGCAGCGCTCCCGTTCGGGCGCGTGCAGGCGTTGTCGTCTGCATTGATGAACGAGCGCCCGCCATTCCAGGCGGACCGATACGAAGGACGGTGAAGATCACGATGAGCGATAAGAAGGCGAATTCCGCTGTGAAGAAGAAGAAGGCCCGCAGCGAGTACGCGGCCAACGACTATGTCGTCTATCCCTCCCATGGCGTGGGCAAGATAACGGCCATCGAGGAGCAGGAGATCTCCGGCTTCTCGCTGAAGCTGTTCGTCATCGACTTCCCGCACGAAAAAATGACGCTGCGCGTCCCGATCACCAAGGCCGAGGCCACGGGCATGCGTCCGCTGGCGTCCAACAAGATCATGAAGCAGGCGCTCGACACCCTGAAGGGCCGCGCCCGGGTGAAGCGCACCATGTGGTCGCGCCGCGCTCAGGAATACGAGGCCAAGATCAACTCGGGCGACCCGGTTTCCATCGCCGAAGTGGTGCGCGATCTCCACCGCAACGAGGATCAGCCCGATCAGTCCTATTCCGAACGCCAGATCTACGAGGCGGCGAAGGAGCGGCTGATCCGGGAACTGGCGGCGGTCGAGAAGATCGGCCACGAAGATGCGCAGAACAGGCTGAACAAGCTGCTGGCGGCCTGACGCACCGGATGCAGCTACGGTTCGGAAAGGGGCTGGCCGCCGCGCCGGCCCTTTTCGTGTGCGGCGCCGGCCGCCGTCAGGCCGCGGCGACGACGACGCGGTTGCGGCCGCCGGCCTTCGCCTTGTAGAGGCATTCGTCCGCGCGTTTGAGCACGCTGGTCCGGTCGTCGCCCTCGCAGACCGTGGTGACGCCGATCGAACAGGTGATCTCGACCTTGCCCACCGCCTCGCCGGTCTCGAACGGCACGGCCTCGACATTGCCGCGCAGGCGCTCGGCCACTTTCTCCGCCAGGGGCGCGTCGGCGTCAGGCAGCATGACCACGAATTCCTCGCCGCCATAGCGCGCCGCCAGGTCGAAGCCGCGGATATCGCGTTCCAGCCGCCGGGCGAACTCCTCCAGAATGCGGTCGCCGGCCGGATGACCGTGGGTGTCGTTGATGTGCTTGAAGTGGTCGATGTCCAGCATGATCAGCGAGAACGGCTTGGCTGCGGCACGCTGCCGCTCCAGGGCCGTGTCGAGGTGCTGGTCGAAATAGCGCCGGTTGTGCAGCCCCGTCAGCGGATCGGTCATCGCCAGGGCGATGGAATCCTCGACGTTCTGGCGCAGCATGTCCTGATAACGCTTGCGGCGGATCTGGGTCTTGGCGCGGGCCAGCAGTTCGTTGGCGTCGATGGGGCGCAGGATGTAGTCGTTGACGCCCAGTTCCAGCGCCTTGGCGACACGCTGCACGTCGCTCTCCTCGCCCACCAGCAGGATCGGAGTCTGGCGCGAATTCGGCTGATTGCGAATGCCGGCGGTCAGCCTGAGCGGATCGGCGCCGCGATGGTCCAGCGACAGGATGATCAGCTCGGGCGGATTGGAGTTCGCGAGCGCCATCGCCTTTTCCGGGTCGGCTTCGTAGGTCATGTGGAAGCGCTCGCCCATGTGGCGGCCGATCAGGCGGGCGTCGGAAGCGTTGTCGTCGATGACCAGGACCTGCGCGCCGTCGACCTCCATCTCCGCCTCGGTCTGACGCTGGCCGAAGCGTTCGCCGGTCTGACGGCGCAGCTTCAGTTCGTCCATGGTCATCTTCAGCCGGACCAGCGAGCGCACGCGCGAGAACAGCGCCAGGTCGTTGACGGGTTTGGTCAGGAAATCGTCTGCCCCGGCCTCCAGGCCCTGCACCCGGTCGGAGACGTCGGAGAGCGCAGTGACCATCACCACCGGAATGTGGGAAACGTCGGGATTCGCCTTGAGCCGGCGGCAGACCTCGAAGCCGTCCATCTCCGGCATCATGACATCGAGAAGGATGATGTCCGGATTGTCACGCTCGACCGATTCCAGCGCTTCCGGACCGTTCATCGCGGTCAGGACGTTGTAGTACTCGCTCGAAAGCTTCGCCTCGAGAATGCGGATATTTGGCGCGACGTCGTCGACGACCAGTACGCGGGCGGACATCCGCCTTCCCTCCTATCCGAGGAACTGCTTGACGGTGTCGATGAAGGTACCAACCGAAATCGGCTTCGAGATATAGGCTTCGCACCCGCCTTCGCGGATCTTCTCCTCGTCGCCCTTCATCGCAAAGGCGGTCACGGCAATGACCGGGATGCTCTGCAGGTCATCATCCTCCTTGATCCACTTGGTCACCTCCAGCCCCGAAACCTCGGGAAGCTGGATGTCCATGAGAATCAGGTCGGGATGATGCTCCCGAGCCAGCTTCAACGCCTCCATGCCGTCCTTGGTCCGAACCGTCGCATACCCGTGGGCATCGAGCAGATCGTGGAACAGTTTCATGTTGAGATCGTTGTCTTCGACGATGAGGACGGTCTTGGTCATCTCTACCCCTGGTGGCCTTCTGCCACTATGCTGATCACACTAGCGCTGGCGCACGCCGATGGGAACCGTCGACGGACCGGCCATCGGACGTGTATCTGGTGATATCCGTCGTCGGGCGGGATGATGTGGCTCAGGCTGTAAAGCAACCGTTAATAACCGGCGGAGCGGCGGTGAAACAGGATCAGGCGAGTGTCGTGGCGCTTGAAGCGCTGGCTTACATCGCGGCGGAAGAGGCTGCGCTGCTCCGTTTCATCCAGTTCGCCGGCGTCAGCCCCGACCAGCTTCGCCGCGCCGCCGGCGAACCGGAGACGCAGGCCGGCGTGCTGGACTTCGTATTGTCCGACGAATCGCTGCTGCTGGCGTTCTGCGAAGCGTGTGGCCATTCGCCCGAAACGCCGGCGAAGGCGCGGCAGGCGCTGCCAGGCGCGGCGACGGAAGACTACTGAGCGGAATTCGGGGAGACGGCTCATGGCGTTGCAGCGGGACGCGGATCGCCTGCTAGCGGAAGGGGTGGCGGACGGTGTCGTGCCCGGCGTGGTGGCGATGGCGACCGACGCCCGGAGTAATTTCTACACCGGCGAGTTCGGCGAACGGGCGCTGGGCTCCGGCGATCCCATGACCGCCGACACGGTGATGTGGATCGCTTCCATGACCAAGCCCATGGCGGCAGCCGCGGCGATGCAACTGGTCGAACGCGGCGAACTGGACCTCGACGCGCCGGCCCGCACCCTCGCGCCCTGGCTTGGCGAGGCGCAGGTGCTGGAGGGCTTTGGCCCGGACGGCGCCCCGCGCCTGCGGCCGCCCGCGCGGGAGATCACGCTGCGCCACCTGCTCACCCACAGTTCCGGCTTCGGCTACACCTTCTGGAACGCCGGCCTTAAGCGCTTCAACCAGATGCGCGAACGCGACGGATCGGACAGGCTCGATTCGCTGCGCATGCCGCTGGTCTTCGATCCCGGGACGGACTGGCAGTACGGCATCGGAATCGACTGGGCCGGCGTCATGGTCGAGGAAGCGAGCGGCATGAGCCTCGGCGCCTTCATGGCGGCCAACCTCTTCGAGCCGCTCGGGATGGCGGACACGGCTTTCCATGTTCCGAACGGCCGTCGCGGCCGGCTGGCGCGCATGCACGGGAAGACCGCAGACAGCATCGGCTTCGTCGATCGCAACCCGCCCGAAACCGCGCCCGAACTGGAGGGTGGCGGCGGCGGCATCTATTCGACGATGAACGACTATGTCCGCTTTATCCGGATGATCCTGAACCAGGGCCGCGCGGGCGGCGAACAGGTCCTGAAGCCGGAGACGGTGCGTCGGATGTCGGTCAACCAGATGGGCGACCTTCGCGTGCACCCACTGAAGAGCCAGGCGCCTGAACTGACCTGCGATGTCGACATCTTTCCCGGTATCGAGAAGAGCTGGGGCCTGAGTTTCATGATCAACGAGGAACCCGCGCCCACGGGCCGCTCGGCAGGCAGCCTCGCCTGGGCGGGCCTCGCCAACAGCCATTTCTGGATCGACCCGGCGCGCGGCGTCGGCGGTATCTTCGCCACCCAGATGTTCCCGTTCGTCGAGGCCGGCGTGACCCGCCTCTACCAGGACTACGAGAAGTGCGTGTATGACAGCCTCGACTGACCGCAGACAGAGAGGGCACCGCCCGTGATCGCCGACCAGGTACAGGAACAGATCGCACGGCTGGAGATCCGCCCGGGCCGGCCGCTGATCGTCACCGACGCGGACGAGGTGCTGTTCGCCTTCATGGCCGGCCTCGAGACCTACCTGATCGGCGAGGGGCTGACCTTCGACTTCTCCTCCTTCGCGATCTCCGGCAATGTCCGGACGTCCGACGGCGAGGCGCTGGAGCGGGAGGCGGTACGGGCCCATCTGGGCACGTTCTTCGAACGCCACACCGAGGAACTCGATCCGGTCGATCACGCCGCCGAGACGCTGGCGGAACTGTCGGAGCGGGCGCAGATCGTCGTGCTTTCCAACCTGCCGCTGCCCCAGCGCGAGGCCCGCGAGCGGGCGCTGCGCCGTCACGGCATGGACTATCCGCTGATCGCCAACGAGGGGCTGAAGGGCCCGGCCGTGCGGCATCTGCACGAACTGGCGGCAGCCCCCGCGATCTTCATCGACGACATTCCGCACAATCACAGCTCCGTCCGCGAACACGCGCCGGAGGTGCAACGGCTGCATTTCGTCGCCGACCCGCGGCTGGCTCGGCTGATTCCCCGCGCCGAGGACAGCCACCACCGGGCGGATACCTGGCCCGAGGCGCGGCGCATCATCGAGCGCCACCTCTTCGAGGACTGAGCGCCATGCGCATCGGCATCGATCTCGGCGGCACCAAGATCGAGGCCCTGGCGATCGATGACCGGGGCCGCGAGATGTACCGTCAACGCGTGCCCGCCCCCCGCGACGACTACCACGCCACCATCGACGCCATCTTGGGCCTGGTGGCAGAGCTCGAGGAGCGAACCGGCCGGCGGGGACGCGTCGGCGTCGGCACGCCAGGCGCGGTCTCCCCCGTCACAGGACTGATGAAGAACTGCAACTCCACCTGGCTCAACGGCCAGCCCCTGGCGCGGGATCTGGAGGCCGCCCTGCGCCGCCCGGTCCGGCTGGCGAACGACGCCAACTGCTTCGCGCTTTCCGAAGCCATCGACGGCGCAGCCGCCGGCGCGCCGACGGTTTTCGGCGTCATTCTCGGCACCGGAGTCGGCGCCGGGCTGGTGATCGACCGCAAGACGCTGACCGGCCCAAACGCCATCGCCGGGGAGTGGGGCCACAATCCCCTGCCCTGGCCGCGTGACGACGAGCGCCCCGGCCCGGCCTGCTGGTGCGGAAAGCGTGGCTGCATCGAGACTTTCCTCTCCGGTCCGGCGGTGGAGCGTCTCCACCTGGACAAGACCGGGCGGCGCGTTCCGGCGCGCGAGATCGCGGACAGCGGAATCTGGGCGGACTATGTCGACCGCCTGGCGCGGGCCCTGGCTCATGTCATCAACATCATCGATCCCGACATGATCGTCCTGGGCGGCGGCATCTCCAACCGCGTGGAGCTCTATCAGCCCGTCGCCGACCGGCTGAACGATCACGTCTTCTCCGACTACGTCTCAACCGTCATCAGCCAGCCCGTCTTCGGTGACGCCAGCGGCGTGCGCGGCGCCGCATGGCTCTGGCCGACGTCGTGAACGCGCTCTGCCGCGACTGCTTCTCGACGGACATCGCCGGGGACCTGTGCGCGGCCTGCGGGTCGCCGCGCACGCTCGGCCACGCGGAACTGCACGACCTCTCGATCGCCCATATCGACTGCGACGCCTTCTACGCCGCGGTGGAGAAGCGCGACGATCCGAGCCTGCGCGACAGGCCGCTGATCATCGGCGGCGGCCGGCGCGGCGTCGTCTCGACCGCCTGTTACATGGCGCGGATCTACGGCGTCCGCTCCGCCATGCCCATGTTCAAGGCGCTGAAGGCCTGTCCGGATGCAGTAGTCCGGAAACCGGACATGAAGAAGTACGCCGCCGTCAGTCGCGAGATCCGGACCCTGATGCTGGACCTGACGCCGCTGGTCGAGCCGTTGTCGATCGACGAGGCCTTCCTCGACCTGACCGGCACGGCGCGCGTCCACCACGCCAGTCCGGCCGCCACCCTGGCGCGGCTGGCGCGGCGTATCGAAACGGATATCGGCGTCACCATCTCGGTCGGCCTCTCCTACAACAAGTTTCTCGCCAAGCTGGCCTCCGACCTCGACAAGCCGCGCGGCTTCGCGGTCATCGGCCGGGCGGAAGCGGTCGAGTTCCTGGCGCCGCGTCCGGTCTCCGACATCTATGGCGTCGGCAAGGCCTTCGCGGGCCGGCTGGCGGCCGACGGCATCCGCACCTTCGCCGACCTGCGCCGCCATGACGAGACCGAGCTGATGCGCCGCTACGGCGTCATCGGCAAGCGGCTCCGCGCCTTCGCCGACGGCCGCGACACGCGCGCCGTCAACCCGGACGGGGAACGCAAGAGCGTCTCGACGGAGACGACATTCAATGACGATATCGCCGGGTTTGACGAACTGGCGCGAATCCTCTGGCGGCTGTCGGAGGACGTCTCGGCGACGCTGAAGGAGAAGCGGATCGCAGGGCGGACGGTGACGCTGAAGCTCCGCACCGCCGATTTCCGCGTCCACACGCGCAGCCACACGCTTGACCACCTGACCCAGCTCGCCGGGACCATCTACCATGCCGCCGAGCCGCTGCTGCGCCGCGAGGCGGACGGGCGGCGCAGGTTCCGGCTCATCGGCGTCGGCATGAGCGGTCTCGACGGGGAGCGAGACACCGATCCGCCCGACCTGCTCGACCAAAACCGGGCGAAACGCCGCCAGATCGAGGGCGCGCTGGACCGGATCCGCGCCCGTTACGGCAAGACGTCGATCGGCGAGGGCCGAGGCTTCGGGTCGAACTCGCGGAAGCAGCGCGATCAGGACCGCTGAGCGCGCTTCGCCTTCAGGATGTCGGCGATCCGGCGCCAGGTCACCGTGGCGATATCGGGATGCGCCAGCGCCGCCCCGATCCGCTTCTCCCCCATGAGATCGAAATGCTCCTTGTAGGTGCCCGGCTCCTGCAGCGCGCGCGGATGGCAGCCGAGCGAAAGCGCCACAGGCATGAGTTCCCGGTAGCCCGCCGGGCCGGCGCGGTCGGAGAGCAGATGCGCCGTCAGCCGCCCGTCCGGCAGCCGCCGCGGTCGATCCATCACGACCATGGAATGAAGCTTGTGCCGCGTGACTTCGCTTCCTCCCCCTTGCCGGAGAATGACCGGGGGAGGGGGAAAATCCACTCGCGCGACGTCACCGGCATACCGGTCAGTTCAGAAACTCCGGCTCTTCCCGCTCCAGGATGCGCCGGAGCGCCGAGAAGTGCCGCTCGGCCAGCTTGGGCCGCTCCTCCGCCATCTGGCGCGAGGTCAGGGCAACGACCTCGTCCGAGAGCGTGCGAAGCTTCCCGCCCGTGGACCGCGCCAGCACCTGGAAGGTCGCCGCGCGCTCCAGGTAGTACAGATCGTTGAAGCATTCGCGGACGTTCGGACCCGTCACGGTGACGCCGTGGCTCGCCATCATCAGCACCGAGCGGTTGCCCAGTTTCGAGGCGATGCGGTCGCCCTCGGCGTTGTCCAGCGACAGGCCGTTGTAGTCCTCGTCGTAGGCGATGCGGTCGTGGAAATTGAGCGCGTTCTGCTCGCACATCTTGAGTTCGCCGTCCCGAAGCAGGGTAAGCGCCGTGGTGTGCGGCATGTGCGTGTGCATGACGCAGACAGCGTGCGGCGCGGCGACATGGATGCCGCGGTGAATGGTGAAGGCGGTATCCTCCACCTCGTTGTCGCCCTCGATCACATTGCCGTCCGCGTCCACCATGACCAGCGACGACGCGGTGATCTCCGACCAGTGCCAGCCATAGGGGTTGATCAGGAAGCGGTTGCCGCGCATCGCGCCGTCGGCGTCGGGCACGGCCAGCGAGAAGTGGTTGCAGACGCCCTCGTGCAGGCCGAGGCGCGCAGCCCAGCGGAGCGCGCAGGCGAGATCGATCCGCATTTCCTTCAGGTCGGGGGTCATGGACGGGGTCTCCCTTGCCGCGTATTCTTTTCCCTTTCCTACCCCTTTGTCGCGATCGGCGCCAGATTGTCGAGGAACTGCCGTGCGCAGGCCGCCCACGAGAACCGCATGGCGTGGGTCCGGCAACGGGCGGCGTCGACTTCCAGCGCCGCCAGCGCGGCCTGGCCCAGATCCTCGTCCAGTACACCCGGCCCGTCGGCCCCGATCACGTCCAGCGGCCCGGGCACCGGATAGGCCGCGACGGCCACGCCGGAGGCCAGCGCCTCCAGCAGCACGAGACCGAAGGTGTCGGTGCGGCTGGGGAAGACGAAGACGCTGGCGCTGCGGTACCAGGCGGCCAGTTCCTCTCCGAACTTCGCCCCCGGGAAGATCGCGTCGGGGTGATTCCGCTTCAGTTCGGCGAGCTGAGGGCCGTCGCCGACGACCGCCTTCTTGCCCGGCAGGTCGAGGGCCAGGAAGGCCTCGATGTTCTTCTCCACCGCCACCCGTCCGACATAGAGGAAAAGCGGCTCGCCGCCCTCCCATGCCCTCGGCCCGTCGGGGCGGAACAGCGCCGTATCGACGCCCCGGCTCCAGTCGACGATGTTGGCGAAGCCCTGCGCCTCCAGTTCGCGGCGGATCGAGCGCGTCGCCACCAGAACGCCGGACGAGCGGCGGTGGAACCAGCGTATCGCCCGGTATCCCCAATTGAGCGGCACGGGCAGCCGCGCGGCGAGGTATTCGGGAAATTTCGTGTGATAGCTGGTGGTGAACGGCCAGCCGCGCCGGACACAGAACCGCCGTGCCGCCAGACCCAGCGGCCCTTCGGTGGCGATATGGACCGCCTGGGGCCGGAATTCGGCGAGCCGCCGCCGCAGCCCGGCGCCGGGCGCGACGGCGATGCGGATTTCGGGATAGGTCGGCAAGGGCATGGTGCGGAAGTCGCGCGGGGCGATGACGAGAAACTCGTGCCCCAACGGCTCGCACTCCTCGATCACGCGGCTCCAGGTCCGCACGACGCCGTTGACCTGCGGATGCCAGGCGTCGGTGACGAGCGCAATTCTCACGCGGCCCGAATTCTGGAGCGTTCGCCGGCGGCCCGCTTCTCGGCGAAGGCTTCGGCTAGGGCGTCCGACCAGCGGATGATCTCCAGGCGACCGTCCTGGCGCTCGATCACCGCAGTGCAGCTCTCAACCCAGTCGCCGTCGTTGACGTAGGTGATGCCCTCGATCTCCCGGATCTCGGCATGGTGGATGTGGCCGCAGATGACGCCATCGACGGCGCGGCGGCGCGCCTCGTCGGCCACGGTGGTCTCGTAGTTGTCGATGAACTGCACCGCGTTCTTGACCTTGAACTTCAGATAGGCCGACAGCGACCAGTACTGCAGCCCCAGCCGCTGCCGCACCCGGGCCAGCACCGTGTTGACCCGGATCAGCATGTTGTAGGACCAGTCGCCCAGCACCGCGAGCCACTTCGCATAGCGCACGACGCCGTCGAAGGCGTCGCCATGGGTGACCAGATAGCGCTTGCCGTCGGCGGCGGTGTGGATGTCGTCCGTCTTCACCTCGACGCCGCCGAAATGCGTGCCGCAATAGTCGCGGAAGGCCTCGTCGTGATTGCCTGGAATGTAGATCACCCGAACGCCCTTGCGGGCCTGGCGGAGCAGTTTCTGGACCACGTCGTTGTGGCTCTGCGGCCAGAACCAGCCGCGTTTCAGCGCCCAGCAGTCGACGATGTCGCCCACCAGGTAGATCGTGTCCGCCTCGAAGGCCTTGATGAAGGAGAGCAGGCGTTCCGCCTGGCATCCGCGCGTGCCCAGATGGACATCAGAGATGAAGATCGTTCGGCAGCGCACCGTATCCGAGGAAAACATCGATCTATAGGCCCCCGATCCTGTGGTGACGCCGCTATAGACCCGTCATGTTGCCGATTCGTGACGCGCGAACCCCATATCTGGCGTCCAGGTCACGCCCTGGCCGGTTTGACCGTCCCGTCCCGCGCATCGACGTCGAGCGCCCCCAGCACCGTGGCCACGATATGCTGCGCGTTGAGACCGGCGACATCGTACATCTTCTCCGGCTTGTCCTGATCGATGAAGATGTCGGGCAGGCACATGGGCCGCACCTTCAGCCCGTCGGTCAGGTCGTTCTGCGCCAGGAAATGCAGCACATGGCTGGCGAAGCCGCCGACCGCGCCTTCCTCGATGGTGACCAGCAGCGGATGCTCCCGTGCGAGCCGGGTAATCAGGTCGGTATCCAGCGGCTTGGCGAAGCGGGCATCGGCCACGGTGGCGCTCAGCCCGCGCGCGGCCAGGTCCTCGGCCGCCTTCATGCATTCCTGCAGCCGCCCGCCGAAGGATAGGATGGCGACGGCATTGCCCTCGCGCACGATCCGGCCCTTGCCGATCTCCAGGGGCGTGCCTTCCTCCGGCATTTCCAGGCCCACGCCCTCGCCGCGCGGATAGCGGAAGGCCGAGGGCCGGTCGTCGATCGCCGCCGCGGTGGCGACCATGTGAACCAGTTCCGCCTCGTCGGCGCTCGCCATGACCACGAAACCCGGCAGCGTCGCCAGATAGGTGACGTCGAATGCGCCCGCATGGGTGGGGCCGTCGGCGCCGACCAGGCCGGCCCGGTCGATGGCGAACCGCACAGGCAGCCGCTGGATGGCGACGTCGTGGACAACCTGATCGTAGCCGCGCTGCAGGAAGGTCGAATAGATCGCCGCAAAGGGCTTCAGGCCGCCGGCCGCCATGCCGGCGCAGAAGGTCACCCCGTGCTGCTCGGCAATGCCGACGTCGAAGGTGCGGTCGGGAAAGGCCTTGCCGAAGACGTCGAGGCCGGTGCCCGAGGGCATGGCCGCGGTGACGGCGACAATCCTGTCATCCTTCGCCGCTTCCTTCACCAGCGCGTTGGCGAAGACCTTGGTGTAGGCCGGCGCATTCGGCTTGCCCTTCTGCTGCGCACCGGTGACCACGTCGAACTTGGCGACGCCGTGATATTTGTCCGCCGACTGCTCCGCTGGCGGATAGCCCTTGCCCTTCTCGGTGACGACATGCACCAGGATCGGGCCGCTGCCGGCATCGCGGACGTTCTCCAGCACCGGCAGCAGGTGGTCGATATTGTGCCCGTCCACCGGGCCGACATAGTAGAAACCCAGCTCCTCGAACATGGTGCCGCCGGTAAGCATGCCGCGGGCGAATTCCTCGGCGCGCTGGGCCATCTTGGAGAGCTGCCGCGGGAAGCGTTCGGCCAGCTTCTTGCCGACCTCGCGGATCGACAGATAGGGCTTGCCGGAGATCAGCCGCGAGAGATAGGCGCTCATGCCGCCGACCGGCGGGGCGATCGACATCTCGTTGTCGTTCAGGATGACGATCATCCGGCTTTTCATGCTGCCGGCATTGTTCATCGCCTCGTAGGCCATGCCAGCCGACATGGCCCCGTCGCCGATCACCGCGACCACGCGGTTGGGCTGGCCCTGCATGCGGTGGGCGACGTCGAAGCCCAGCCCGGCCGAGATTGAGGTCGATGAATGGGCCGCGCCGAAGGGGTCGTAGACGCTTTCCGCGCGCTTGGTGAAGCCCGACAGGCCGCCGCCCTGGCGGAGCGTGCGGATTCGGTCGCGTCGCTCGGTCAGGATCTTGTGCGGATAGCACTGGTGGCCGACGTCGAAGATCAGCTTGTCGTCGGGCGTGTTGAAGACGTAGTGCAGCACCGTCGTCAGTTCGACGACGCCCAGCCCCGCGCCCAGGTGCCCGCCGGTCTGGGAGACCGCATCGATCGTCTCCGCCCGCAGTTCGTCCGCCAGCTGGCGGAGCTGCTCGGGCGCCAGTCCCCTGAGCTCCGCCGGGCTGCTGACGGTGTCGAGCAATGGTGTTTTCGAAGTTTCGGCCACTGCCGCTTACCCCTTTGCTACTGCCGTGCGGGCCGGGCGCTTGACGGTCACGACCGCCGGTCGATCACATACCGCGCCACTTCCCTCAATAGAAAGGCCCTTTCACCAAACAAATCAAGGCGCGCGACGGCGTGTGCAACCAGTTCCTCCGCCCTTTTTCGCGCACCTTCGGGGCCCATCAGCGTGATGAAGGTTTCCTTGCCGGCCTCGGCGTCCTTGCCGACGGCCTTGCCCATTTCCTCTGCCGAGCCGGCCGCGTCGAGCAGATCGTCGGCGATCTGGAAGGCCAGACCGAGGTCGAGGCCATAGGCCTTCAGCGCCTCCCGTTCCCGCGCCGTGGCGCGGCCGAGTATGGCGCCGGCCTCGCATGACCAGGCGATCAGCGCGCCGGTCTTCATGTTCTGCAGCCGGGTGATCTGGTCGAGATCGTAGGATGTCGTCTCCGCCTGCAGGTCGATCATCTGCCCGCCGACCATGCCCTCGGCGCCGGCCGCACGCGCCAGCCGCTGCGCCAGATCGAGGCGGATGTCGGCGCTGGGATCGGTGGCCGGGTCCAGCAGGGTGCGGAACGCCAGCGGCTGCAGCGCATCGCCGGCCAGCACCGCTGTCGCCTCGTCGAACTGGCGGTGATTGGTCGGCTTGCCGCGCCGCAGGTCGTCGTCGTCCATGCAGGGCAGATCGTCGTGAATCAGCGAATAGGTGTGGATCATCTCGATCGCGGCAGCGGCGCGGACCGAGGAATCGTGCGGCACGAAGAACAGATCGCCCGTCGCCATGACCAGGAACGGCCGGAGCCGCTTGCCCCCGGCGAACAGCGAATAGCGCATGGCTTCCCATACTCGCGCCTCCAGCGCGTCGGGAACCGTGGCGAGCCTGTCGAGTTCGGCTTCGACCGCCGCCGCGCTCGCCTGAAGCGCCTCTGCCAACGCCGCGTTCATGCCGTTCACTCGGTCTCGAAGGGTTCCGAGCCGGCGGGCTGGCCGTCGGTTCCGATCACGAGCTTTTCCACCCGCGCCTCGGCGGCCTTCAGCTTGGCCTCGCAATGCGCCTTCAGGTGTACGCCCCGCGCGTACATGTCGATCGAGTCCTCCAGGTCGACATCCCCTGATTCCAGCCGGCCGACGATCTTCTCCAGCTCCTGCAGGGCCGTCTCGAAGTTCATCTGCCGGATGTCGTCTGGGATCTCGGTCATTCAGCCCTTCTTTCGTTCCAGTTCGCGGACATGCGCCGCGGACGCCGTCTGCAACGCATCGAGGTCATAACCGCCTTCGAGCACCGATACCACCCTGCCCGCGCAGCATTCGTCGGCGACCGCCATCAACTCCGCCGTGATCCATGCATAGTCGTCGTCGGTCAGGTTCAGATTGGCCAGCGGATCGCGCTCGTGGGCGTCGAAGCCGGCGGAAACGATCAGCAGTTCAGGCTGAAAGGCCTTCAGCCGCGGCAGCACCTCGTCGGTCATGGCTGCGCGGAAATCCGCCGAACCGGCCGCGGGCGGCAGGCAGGCATTGACGATATTGCCGGAGACGCCGCGCTCCTCCCTGGCCCCGGTGCCGGGATAGAGGGGCCACTGGTGGGTTGAGCCGTAGAACAGCTCCGGATCGTCCTGAAACAGGTCCTGGGTGCCGTTGCCGTGATGGACGTCGAAGTCGATCACGGCGACGCGGCGGATGTCGTGCGCCTTGCGGGCGTGCTGCGCGCCGATGGCGACGTTGTTGAACAGACAGAAGCCCATCGGCGTGCGGCGCTCGGCGTGATGCCCCGGCGGCCGCACGGCGCAGAAGGCGTTCGCGGCCTCGCCGGCAAAGACCGCGTCGATGGCGGCAATCACCGCGCCGGCGGCGCGCCGGGCGGCCTCCGCCGAGCCCGGCGAGACCACGGTGTCGCCGTCGAGATGGCGGCGGCCCTGCCCCGGGACCGCGTCGAAGACGGCGGCGACGTGGTCGGCGGGATGGGCCAGCGCGATCTGATCGTCGCTCGCCAGCGGCGCCTCGCGGCGCACGAGGTCGGGAAAATCGGTCTCGTTCAGGGCATGGGTGACAGCGCGCAGCCGGTCCGGCCTTTCGGGATGGGACGGTCCGGTGTCGTGCATCAGACAGTCCATGTGGGTGACGAACAGCGTGGCCAATCCGATTCCTTCCTCCCGGCCGGGCGCGCGTCCCGGTCCGCCATACAAGTCAGTTTGCCGCGGGCGCGACATTATGTACTGTCCTGCCCGGCCATCGGCCCGAGCTTATCGCCGCCAGTTGGCGCGGCAAGGGAGAGTCTTCAAGCGTGCGCATCCTCATCCAGCTTCTGATCGTCGCGGCCCTCGCGGCCGGCGGCTATTTCGCGTGGACGAACCGCGCGGACCTGCCGCTCGTCGGCGCCTATTTCGCGCCGGCAGTCGAAGGCCAGAAACGGGCCGGTGGCGCCGTTCCGGTCGACGCCGTCATGGTCACGCCGCAGTCGCTCGTGGACACCGTCCGCGTGGTCGGAACCACGAAATCGAACCAGTCCGTGACCATCACCAGCGAGATCGCGGGCCGCATCGCCGAGCTCAATATTTCCGAAGGCCGGCAGATAAGCCGCGGCGACCTTCTGGTGCAGTTCGGCACGGCAGAGATCCGGGCGGAGCTCGAGCGCGCGAAGGCGCAGCTCAACCTGGCCCGGCAGGTCTACGAGCGCGGCGAGGCTACGCGGCGCAAGGGCCTGATCACCGAAGCCCGCACCGAGGAGCTGGCCCAGGGGCTGGCCGCCGCCGAGGCCGAGGTCCGCGCCATCGAGGCCCGCATCGGCAAGTTCACCCTGCGCGCGCCCTTTTCCGGGCGGCTGGGCCTGAAGCAGGCCAGCGTCGGCGCCCTGGTGCAGCCCGGCGAGCCCATTGTCACCCTGGACGACATATCGGTCATCAAGCTGGACTTCGACGTGCCGGAGACGGTGCTGGCGGCGCTGCATCCCGGCCAGGTGGTGCACGCACGCTCTTCGGCCTATCCCGACACGCCGGTGGAGGGAGTCGTCTCCACCATCGACACCCGAATCGATCCCGCAACGCGCGCCGTCACCGTCCGCGCCGAAATCGACAACGCCAACAGCCTGTTGCGGCCGGGCATGTTCCTGACCGTGGAACTGGTCTACGGACGCACCGAGGATGCGCTGATGGTGCCCGAGGAATCCGTCCTGGTGGTCGACGGCGGCGCCTTCGTCTTCACCGTCGTGGATGGCAAGGCCGAGCGCCGCCCGGTCGAGCTGGGCCGCCGCCGGCCGGGCCTGGTCGAGGTTCTGGACGGCGTGGAGCCGGGCGAGACCGTCATTACCGCCGGTGTGCAGAAGGTCCGGCCCGGCGCGCCCGTCACCGTGCGCAATCCGCTGACCGCCTCCGTGAAAGGCTAGGACGATGGTCCTCTCCGATACCGCCATCAAGCGTCCTGTCTTCGCCATCGTCATCAGCCTGGTGCTGATGATCTTCGGTGCGTTCTCCTATGAGAAGATGTCGGTACGCGAATACCCGGACATCGACCCGCCCATCGTCTCGGTGAACACGATCTGGCGCGGCGCCAGCGCCAACATCGTCGAGAGCCAGATCACCCAGGTGCTCGAAGACGAACTGGCCGGCATCGGCGGGGTGAAGCGCATCGCCTCGACCAGCCGCGAGGGATCGTCGTCGATCTCGGTCGAGTTCAACCTCAGCCGCGACATCGACGCCGCGGCCAACGACGTGCGGGACCGCGTCAGCCGCGCCCTCAACCGACTGCCGGTCGACGCCGAGCAGCCCACCGTGGCCAAGAGCGAATCAGACGCCCGGGCGATGATGTGGATGGTGCTCTCCAGCGACCGCATGAACGCCATGGAGCTGACCGACTACGCCGAGCGCCAGCTGATCGACCGCTTTTCCGTGGTCGACGGCGTCAGCCGCGTCCGCACCGGCGGCGGCAAGCGCTTCGCCATGCGCATCTGGCTGAAGAAGAACGAGCTGGCGGCCCGCGGGCTGACGGTCACCGATGTCGAGGCGGCGCTGCGCGAACAGAATATCGATCTGCCCTCGGGCCGGATCGAATCGGTCACCCGGGAGCTCTCGGTACGCACCGAGACCTCGCTGGAGACGGTGGAGCAGTTCCGCAACATCGTCCTTGCCGAGCGGGATGGCTACGTCATCCGCTTGATGGAAGTGGCCGACGTGGCGCTGGGGCCGGAGGACGAGCGCACCGAGTTCCGCTCCAACGGCCAGACGACCGTCGGCGTCGGCGTGATCCGCCAGTCCAAGGCCAACACCCTGGAAGTGGCGCGCGGAGTCCGGGAAGAACTGGCGAAGATCACGCCCGGCCTGCCCGAGGGCATGACGCTCGATCTCTCCTACGACGAATCCGTCTTCATCGAGGAATCGATCGAGGAGGTCTATCGCGCCCTGGTGATCGCCCTCGGTCTGGTCGTGCTGGTGATCTTCGTCTTCCTGCGTTCGATCACCGCCACCATCATCCCGGTTCTCGCCATCCCTGTCTCGATCCTCGCCGCCTTCATCGTCCTGTCGGCCCTGGACTACTCGGTCAACGTGCTGACCCTGCTGGCGCTGGTGCTGGCCATCGGCCTGGTCGTGGACGACGCCATCGTGGTGCTGGAGAACATCCACCGCCGCATCGAAGAAGGCGAACAGCCCCTGCTTGCGGCGCTGCGCGGGGCGCGTCAGATCGCCTTCGCGGTCATCGCCACGACAATCGTCCTGATCGCCGTCTTCGTGCCGATCTCCTTCCTGGAGGGCAATGTCGGACGGCTGTTCCGGGAATTCGGCATCGCCGTCGCCGTGGCGGTGATGTTCTCCAGCTTCATCGCGCTGACGCTGACCCCGATGCTGTGTTCGAAGCTGCTTCGCCCGAGTTCCCAGTCGGGCTGGTTCGGCCGGGTGACGGAGAAGGGCTTCAAGGGACTGTCGAACGGCTACAAGTCGGTGCTGACCTCGGCGCTGAAGCTGCCGATCGTGGTCATCGCCCTGGCTGGCGTGGTCTCGGCCATGGCCTATCTGTTCTATCTCGCCCTGCCGCAGGAACTGGCGCCGCAGGAGGACCGCGGCATCATCTTCGTCAGCGCCACTGCTCCGGAGGGCGCCAGCCTGGAGTTCACCAGCCGCTATGTCGCCGAGGTCGAAGACAAGCTGATGCCGCTGATCGAGGAGGGGATCGGCTCGCGCGTGCTGGTCATCCTGGCGCCGGGCTTCGGCGGGCGCCCGGGCGACGTCAATGTCGGCTTCGGCATCCTCAGGCTTGTCCCCTGGGAGGAGCGCGAGGTGAGCCAGCAGGAGGTGATCGGACGGCTGTTCCCGCAGGTACTGGCTGTTCCGGGCGTGAAGGCCTTCGCCTTCGGCCGGCCGCCCCTGGGCCAGCGGTTTTCGCAAACGCCGGTGCAGTTCGTGATCGGCGGTCCCGACTATGACGTGCTGGAGCGGTGGGCCACGCTCATCGTCGACAAGGCGCGCGAGAACCCGGGCATCCTCAATCCGGACATGAGCTACGACCAGACCCTGCCGGAGCTGCGCGTCGACATCGACCGCGACCGCGCAGCCGATCTGGGCGTCCGAATCGACAGCATCGGCCGCACGCTGGAAACCATGCTGGGCGAACGGCGGGTGACCACCTTCCAGCAGGGTGGCAAGCAGTACGACGTGATCCTCCGGGCGCAGAAGTCCGACCGCTCCAGCCCGCGCGACCTGCGCAACATCTATGTCCGCTCAGGTGAAGGCGATAGCCAGCTGATCCCCCTGGAAAGCCTGGTGTCCCTGTCGGAAGGGGCCACGGCCCGGGAACTGGAACGCACCGACAGGCTGCGCTCCGTCACCATCTCCGCCTCGCTGGCGCCCGGCTACACCCTGGGCGAGGCGCTCGCCTTCCTGGACCGCGTGGCGGCGGAAGAGCTGCCGCCCGAGGCGCGCGTGACCTATGCCGGCGAGTCCGACGAGTTCAAGTCGTCTTCCAGCGCTCTCTACCTCACCTTCGCGCTGGCGCTGGTGATCGTGTTCCTGGCGCTGGCGGCGCAGTTCGAGAGCTTCATCCACCCGTTCGTGATCCTGACGGCGGTGCCGCTGGCGGTGACGGGAGCGCTGGCGACGATGCTCGCCACCGGCATCTCGATCAACGTCTACAGCCAGATCGGGCTGATCATGCTGATCGGCCTGACGGCGAAGAACGCAATCCTGATCGTGGAGTTCGCCAACCAGCTCCGCGACCAGGGCAAGGAGATCCGCGAGGCGGTCATCGAAGCCTCCGCCATTCGGCTGCGGCCCATCCTGATGACCACCATCTCGACCGGGCTCGGCGCCCTGCCGCTGGCGCTGGCGACGGGGGCCGGCTCCGAGACCCGCGCCACCCTCGGCATCGTGATCATCGGCGGCATCGGCTTCTCGACCATCCTGTCGCTGTTCATCGTGCCCCAGTTCTACCTGTTGCTGGCGCGCTTCACGAAGCCGGTCGGCCATGTCGAACGGATGCTCAACCGCCAGGAGCGCGAGGACCGGGAAGGGGGCGACCAGCCGGCCGTGCCGCCCGTCCCCGCCGCCGAATAGCCCGAACCGACCATTGATCAGGGAGGAGAGCATGGCCACGGTCTATCTCGTTCGCCATGGCAAGGCCGCCGCCGCCTTCGACGAGGATCACGATCCGCCGCTGGACAGGATTGGCTCCCGTCAGGCGCTGGTCATGGCCGATCTGCTGGGGCCGAAGGGGCCGATGCCCCTGATCACCAGCCCGATGCGCCGTACGCGGGAGACTGCAACCGCCCTGGAGAACGTCTGGGGATCGCCGGCGCGGGTGGAACCGCGCGTGTCGGAGGTACCCTCGCCGACCGAAGACCTGAAGGCGCGGCGCGAATGGCTGACGGGATTCATGGAAGGCACGTGGTCCGACCCATCCGCCGCCGACCTCGCCGGCTGGCGGCGCGACCTGATCGCGGCGATCGAGGAAATCGAGGAAGACACGGTGGTCTCCAGCCACTTCGTCGCCATCAACACCATCGTCGGCCACCTGACAGGCGAGGACCGTGTGACCCATTTCCGTCCCGACAACTGCTCGGTGACGGTCATCCGCCGGACAGCCGATGGCTGGACGCTGGTCGAGCGCGGCCGGGAGGTCGAGACGGAAGTGCTGTAGGCGGCTGGCCTCGGCCCGGCGCTGTCGCGCCTGCGCCCGGGCGCATCGTTGCCGCCTACCCCTCCCGGCTCAGCCCCCGCCGGTCGAGTTCCTCGCAATAGGCGTCCCAGATCTCCTCGTAGCGGTCGCCGCACTCGTAGAGATAGCTCCAGGAAAAGATGCCGGTGTTGTGGCCGTCGTCGAATTTCAGCCGCACCGCGTAGTTGCCCACGGGTTCGATCTCCGTGATGGCGACGCCGATCTTGCCGGGCACGTACTGACGCTGGGAGGGGCCGTGACCCTTGACCTCGGCCGAGGGGCTCTCGACCCGCAGGAACTCATGGGTGAAGGCGAAGCTGCGCCCGTTCTCGAAATCAACCTCGAGCGTGCGCTCGGCGCTGTTCAGTCGGATCTCGGTCGGCTGCGGCCGGCCCGCCTCCTCATAGACGTCGAGGCTCATCGGGCCGGGGCGTCCTCGTCCAGCTTGCGGGCCTCGTCGACCAGCATGATCGGTATGCCGTCCCGGATGGGATAGGCGAGCCCTGCCTGGCGGCTGATCAGCTCCTGCGCCTCCCGATCGTACTCCAGCGTGCCCCTGGTCAGGGGACACACGAGGATCTCCAGCAGCTTGCGGTCGATTTCCTGCATCATCCCTATGGTCCTTCGCCCCCGCTTCTAACGCCGTGGCGGCGTCCACTTCGCCTCCGGTATGTCGCGCCGCCTGAGCCGAATAGCAAGCCCGACGGCGACGCCGACGCCGATCGCGACCGTCAGGTCGACCAGGACCGTGAGCGTCATCGTCAAAAGAAGCAGCACACGGTCCGAAACCGGCGCGGCGGCATAGCCGCGCCAGCGGTGCGGTTCGCTCATGTTCCACGCCGTGAGAACCAGCAGCGCGGCGAGACAGGGCATCGCCAGATATCCCGCGATGTCGGCGATCAGAAGCACCGCCGCCAGGATCGCCGCCGCATGGACAATGCCGGCCACAGGCGTCCGCCCCCCGGCCCGCACATTGGTCGCCGTCCGCGCGATCGCGCCCGTCGCGGGAAGGCCCGCGAACGCCGCGCTGCCGAGATTCGCCACGCCTTGCGCAATGATCTCGGCGTTCGGCCGATACTGACCGTCGATCATCCGGTCGGCAACCATCGCCGACAACAGGGATTCGATGGCGGCCAGAAAGGCGATCACGACCGCCGAGGGGAACAGTTCGACAATCCGGGCGGCGGATATTTCGGGCAGCGCAGGCCAGGGCAGCCCGGCGGGCAGTTCGCCATAGCGGGAGACGACCGTATCGACCGGCAGACCGGCCAGGGCGACCGCGCAGGATCCGAGACCGACCGCGACGATCAGCCCGGGGAACCGGGGCGCCAGGCGGCGCAGCAGAACGATCCCGGCCATCGTGGCCACCGCCAGGACGACGGCGTGAATGCTGGTCTGTCCCAAGTGACGCCAGAGGACCGGCGCCTTCTCGATGAAATCCGCCGGCAGGTCCTCGATCCCGAGCCCCAGGAAATCGTTGATCTGGCTGGTGGCGATGATGATCGCGATGCCGATCGTGAAACCGTTGATCACGGCCTCGGGGATGAACGCGACCAGCCTTCCCGCCCGGAAGACGCCCGCGATCACCAGAATCAGTCCCGCCATGGCGGTCGCCAGCACGAGACCGTCGAAGCCATGCTCGGCGATCACGCCGTAGACGACGACGATGAAGGCGCCGGTGGGTCCGCCGATCTGGACGCGGCTGCCACCGAGCAGCGAAATCGCGAACCCGGCCACGATCGCCGTGGTCAGCCCGGCGGCTGGCGTCGCGCCGGAAGCGATGGCGATGGCGATGCTGAGCGGGATAGCGACCATGGCCACCGTCAGACCGGCGAACAGGTCCGCGCGGAACAGGCGCCACGAATAGGTGCGCAGCGTGGTCAGGAGCTTCGGTATTCGCATGGGGACGATTTCGTGTGCGGGCTCCGGCCCGGGAATTGATGCCGGCAGGCTACTGCACGGCCGAGCCGCCGTCATCACCTTCGATCAGGGCCATGCGCATCAGCGCCGTCATCACCTCGGCGCGGGCCGCAACCGAACCGGCCTCCAGCAGCGCCTGCTTTTCCGGCGGCCCGAAGGGCAGCATCATCGACAGCGAGTTCACCAGCACCGTGTCGGAGGCGCGCCGGGCGGCGTCCCAGTCCGCCTTCAGCCCGCGCAGGTCGAGAAACGCCTTCAGCGCCTCGTGGAGCTGCTCGCGGTCGACCCCCTGCGGTCCGTCGCCGTCGGCGAAGTCGTCCCTGAAGTCCTCATAGCCGGCCAGCACCTGGCGGTAGGCGGTATCGCATTCCAGCTCCTCGGTCACCCGGAAGCGGCAGACGCCGGCCAGCGCGATCAGGTAGCGGCCGTCGCCGGTTTCCGAGAACTCCACGACCCGGCCCAGACAGCCGACGGAATAGATGTCGGGCGTGCGGCCGTCGCCGCGCTCGTCGTCCTTGGGCTGGATCATCCCGATCATGCGCGCACCCGACATTGCGTCGCGGGTCATGGCGAGGTAGCGCGGCTCGAAGATGTTCAGCGGCAGCCGCCCGCCCGGCAGCAGGATCGCCCCGGCCAGCGGGAACACCGGAATGCGTTCCGGCAGGCTCTCTGAACTGTTGGGGCGTTCCGGGTTCGGCATGGGTTCAAAATGGTCCGATCGGCCGCGATAGACAAGCGGCCCGGCGCATGGTCACGCAGCGGTCCCCGGCGCGCCGTCCACCGCGCGGTGCTGCGTGCCCTCGCCGAAGGTGATGACGGTCAGGTCGCCGGGCGCGACGCAGTAGGCGAAGTGCCAGGCGCCGCGCGGGATAACGCAGGTCTGGCGCGCCTTCAGACGGAAGACGGTTTCGGCGCCGTCCTGCTCGAGAACCACCTTGATCTCGCCCGAATGCAGCACGAACAGCTCGTCGCCCTCCGGGTGCATCTCCCAGTGCGGGAAATCGCTTTCCATGCGGAAGAAGCTGACCAGCGCCTCTCCCTCGATCTCTCCGGCCATCATCTTCGGCCAGAAGTCCGCCGTGTCATGGGCCCGGAAGCGCTGCGCGCCCGTATCGATCATGTAACAGGCGTCGGCCGTTGCCCGCGCATGTTCCGTCATCGCCATCCTCCATTCCGTCCCGCGCCGATTTGGTCTAACAGATAGACCAGACACGACGCCAAGGCACGATCCGGGGAGGCACCACAATGGACACCAAGACTTTCGACAAGGCGAAACTGCCCAGCCGCCACGTCACCGAGGGCTACCAGCGCGCGCCCCACCGTTCCTATTACTACGCCATGGGCATGACGGACGAGGAGATCCACCGTCCGCTGGTCGGCGTGGTCACCACCTGGAACGAGGCCGCGCCCTGCAACATCTCGCTCTCGCGCCAGGCCAAGTGGGCCAAGCGCGGCGTCGAGGAAGCCGGCGGCACCCCGCGCGAGTTCACCACCATCACCGTCACCGACGGCATCGCCATGGGCCACCAGGGCATGAAGGCCTCGCTGGTCAGCCGCGACATCATCGCCGACTCGACCGAGCTCACGGTCCGCGGCCATTGCTATGACGCCCTCGTCGGCCTGGCCGGCTGCGACAAGTCCCTGCCCGGCCTGATGCTGGCCATGGCGCGGCTGAACATCCCGTCGGTCTTCATGTATGGCGGCTCGATCCTGCCCGGCAAGTTCGAGGGCCGCGACGTCACCGTGGTCGACGTCTTCGAGGGCGTGGGCCAGGTCGCCGCCGGCAACTGGACCGAGGAGCGCCTGCACGGCCTGGAATGCGTCGCCTGCCCCTCGGCCGGCTCCTGCGGCGGGCAGTTCACCGCCAACACCATGGCGATGATCTCGGAAGCCATCGGCCTGGCGCTGCCCGGCTCCGCCGGCGCGCCGGCGCCCTACGAGAACCGCGACACCTTCGCCACCGCCTCGGGCCGCGCGGTGATGAACCTGATGGCGCAGAATATCCGCCCGCGCGACATCATCACCCTCGACAGCCTGCACAACGCCGCGACCGTCGTCGCCGCCACCGGCGGCTCGACCAACGCCGGGCTGCACCTGCCGGCGCTGGCGCACGAATGCGGGATCGAGTTCACCCTCGACGACGTCTGCCAGATCTTCAAGCACACGCCCTACATCGCCGACCTCAAGCCCGGCGGGAAGTACGTCGCCAAGGACATGTACGAGATCAACGGCATCTCGGTCGTGATCAAGGAACTGCTGGACGCCGGCTATCTGAAGGGCGACTGCATCACCGTCACCGGCAAGACCCTGGCGGAGAACGTCAAGGACGTGGTCTTCCCCGAGGACCAGGACGTCATCTACCACGTCGCCAACCCGCTGACGCCGACCGGCGGCGTGGTGGGGCTGAAGGGCAATCTCGCCCCCGACGGCGCCATCGTGAAGGTGGCGGGCCTGGGCCGCATGCAGCACTCGGGCCCGGCGCGGGTCTTCGACTGCGAGGAGGACTGCTTCGCCGCCGTCGAGCGCCGTGAGTACAAGGAAGGCGACGTCCTCGTCATCCGCTACGAGGGGCCGAAGGGCGGCCCCGGCATGCGCGAGATGCTGGCGACCACCGCCGCCCTCTACGGCCAGGGCATCTCCGACAAGATCGCGCTGATCACCGACGGGCGCTTCTCCGGCGGCACGCGCGGCTTCTGCATCGGCCATGTGGGCCCGGAAGCGGCGGTCGGCGGCCCGATCGGGCTGCTGCAGGACGGCGACATGATCCACATCGACGCCGACGCCGGCACGCTGCACGTCGACCTGACCGACGCGGAGCTCGAAGCCCGGCGCAAGGAATGGACGCCCCGCGAGACCGACTACCAGTCCGGCGCGATCTGGAAATACGCCCAGACCGTGGGCCCGGCCCATCTAGGCGCCGTCACCCATCCGGGCGGCAAGGCGGAAACGCACTGCTACGCGGATATCTGACCGATCTCCGCGGCTAGCTGAAGAAAGCTGACGGCGCCCTCGGACCCGATCCGAGGGCCCAGCAAACCGAAAGGCTGGGTCCCCGGGTCACGCCCGGGGACGCCGCCTATCGGGACAAGGACAGGACAGACATGACCGACGAGACCCAGGCCACCGCCGACTACATCGCCGCCGCCGCGAAGGCCGCATGGGAGGTGCCGGGCCTGGCCCCCGGCACCGCGCTCCGGCCGGTGACGTCGGTCGGCATCATCGGCGCCGGCACCATGGGCGGCGGCATCGCCATGAACTTCGCCACCGCGGGCGTGCCGGTCACCATCGTCGAGACGAAGGCCGACGCCCTGGAGCGCGGTCTGGCGACGGTGCGCAAGAACTACCAGCGCTCCGCCGAGCGGGGCCGCTTCCCCGCCGACGAGGTCGAGACGCGCATGGGCCGCATCACCGGCACGCTGTCGATGGCGGACCTGGGCGGTTGCGACCTGATCATCGAGGCGGTGTTCGAGGACCTGGAGCTGAAGAAGTCGATCTTCGCCGAGCTCGACCGCATCGCGAAGCCCGGCGCGATCCTGGCCACCAACACTTCCGGCCTCGACATCGACGCCATCGCCGCCGAGACCGGCCGGCCCGGCGACGTCATCGGGCTGCACTTCTTCTCGCCGGCGAACGTCATGAAGCTGCTGGAGATCGTGCGCGCGGCGAGGACCGCCGACGACGTGGTGGCGACCTCCATGGCGGTGGCGCGCGACATCGGCAAGGTGGCCGCGCTGGTCGGCGTCTGCCCCGGCTTCGTCGGCAACCGCATCCTGCGCCAGCGCCAGGTGCAGGCGAACCGGCTGGTCTTCCAGGGCGTCATGCCCTGGGACGTGGACCGGGCGCTGAACGCGTTCGGCTTCCGCATGGGCCCGTTCCAGATGTCCGACCTCGCCGGCCTCGACATCGGCTGGAAGAAGGGCGCGACAACCGAGAACCCGATCCGCGACGCGCTCTGCGAGATGGACCGGCGCGGCCAGAAGACGGGCGCGGGCTATTACGACTACGGCGACGACCGCCAGCCCCGGCCGTCCGCCGTGACCGAGCAGGTGATCGCCGACATCACCGGCGCCGACCCGAAGGCGGGCCGGCCGATGAGCGCCGAGCGGATCATCGAGGCCTGCATCTATCCCATGATCAACGAGGGCGTGCGGATCCTCGAAGACGGCAAGGCCCAGCGCGCCTCCGACATCGACGTCATCTGGCTGAACGGCTATGGCTGGCCGGCCGACAAGGGCGGGCCGATGTTCTACGGCGACCGCATCGGCGCGAAGAAGGTGCTCGACGTCATGGAGCGCATCGCAGCGGAAGACGACCGCTTCGCCCCGGCCGAGACGCTGCGGGAGCTCGCCGCCAGCGGGGGCAGGTTCACCGAGATCGACAAGGGCGGGTTGCGGGTCGGCTAGGCTCTGCCGTCAGCGACTACCCATCTCCTCTTGTCGCCCTTGGACTTGATCCAAGGGCCCAGCGCACCGACGAACTGGGTCCTGGGGTCAAGCCCCAGGACGCCTGTGATTGCATCACTCCGTGTTACGATTCCACCGCTCGGGCCACCGCCGACGGCCCCCGTGCCGCCAGGTCCGGCGGCCACCGAACCGCCCTGCGCCTCTCAGGCCACCTTCTTGCCGGGTAGCGCCTTGACGCCCGCGACGATGTCGCCCCAGAGCTCGGGCTCGGAGGCGTAGGGGGCGTAGAGAGTGAGGCGGTCGACCAGGCCCGCCGCGCGTTGCTCGATCAGCTTCGGAATCTCCGACGGCCGGCCCTTGACGCAGAACTGCTCCACCATCTCGTCGGGCAGTTCGGCGGGCATCTCCGCCCAGCGCCCTTCCTTGGACATGCGGTTCAGGATCGGCCCCAGGTCGTTCCAGCCATGGGCTTCCAGCACGCTGTGATAGTTCGGCGTCGAGCCGTAGAAGGCGAGCAGGCGGCGGACATTGGCCTCGGCCCGCTCGATCGCCTCGTCATTGCGGCCGGTGATGGTGATGATCATCGCCGGCATGTCGAAATCCGCGAGGCTCCGGCCGCTCTTCGCCAGGCCGCGCTCCAGCGCCGGCACCTGCACCTCGTGCAGGAACTTCGGCGTGATGAACGGATGGGCGAACAGGCCGTCGGCGACCTCCCCGGCCATCTCCACCATGCGCGGGCCCAGCCCGCCGACGTGAATCTTCGGCGGCGGCCCGTCCAGCGGCGCCGGCGTGAAGACCGGGTTGGTGACCGCGTGGGTGTAGAACTCGCCGCGGAAATTCAGCTTCGTGCCGTTCTGCCAGTGGTCCCAGATGGCGCGCAGCGCCAGCACGTATTCGCGCATCTGCTTCGCCGGACCGTGCCAGGGCATGGAGAAGCGCTTCTCCACATGGGCGCGGACCTGGGAGCCGATGCCGAGGATGAAGCGGCCCCCGGAATATTCCTGCAGGTTCCAGCTCTGCAGCGCCGTGATCATGGGCGAGCGGGCGAAGGCGATGGCGACGCCGGTGATCAGCTCGATCCGGCTGGAATGCTCGGCCGCCAGCAGCAGGTTGAAGAAGGGATCGACATTGGTTTCCAGCGTGAAGGCGCCGTCGAAGCCCATCTCCTCCAGCAGCCTGATCCGCTCCGGCACGATCGCCAGATTGCCGTCATAGAGTCTCAGATCGTCCACCCCCGGAAACAGCGCCCCGTCGATCTTCATGCAATCCTCCCCTTCGCGTCCGTCGCCCGGTTCAGCGCGAGACGCGCACCGGCAGCCGGCTGATCCCGTGTATCAGATTGGAATAGACGCGCTCCGGCCCGCCCTTCACCTCGATGGCGCTGAACCGCGACAGCGCTTCCTCCCACAGGATCCGCAGCTGCAGGTCGGCCAGCCGGCGGCCGACGCAATGGTGGATGCCGAAGCCGTAGGAGAGATGCTGGCGCGGACGGCGGCGGTCGACGATGAAACGGTCGGGTTCGTCGATCACCTCCTCGTCGCGGTTGCCGGAAATGTACCAGAGCACGACCTTGTCGCCCTTGCGGATCGTCTGGCCGCGGAATTCGACGTCGCGCGTCGCCGTGCGGCGGAAGTGCACGATGGGCGACTGCATGCGCACGATCTCGGACACCATGGAAGGAATGAGATTCGGGTTGGCGCGCACCTTCGCCATTTCGGCCGGGTTGTTGTGCAGGAACCAGACGCCGCCGGACATGGAGTTCCGGGTCGTGTCGTTGCCGCCGACGATGAGCAGCTGCAGATTGCCGAGAAACTCCTCGGCGTCCATATGGCGAGTGTCCGGGGAGTGGGCCAGCATGGAGATCAGGTCGAAGCGCGGCTCCGCGTCGACGCGTTCGTCCCAGAGGCGCTTGAAATAGTCATAGCACTTCTGCAGCTCCTGACGCCGCTTCACCGGGGAATCGATCGGCCCGCCCGCGCGGCTGTCGGCGGTGACCACGTCCGACCACCAGGTCAGCAGATGCCGGTCCTCCCACGGGAAGTCGAACATCGTCGCCAGCATCTGGGTCGTCAGCTCGACGGAGACCGTCTCGACCCAGTCGAAGGTCTCGTCCAGCGGCAGGTTGTCCAGCACACGCCCCGTGCGTTCCCGGATCGTGTCCTCCAGCGTCTTCAGGCTGGTCGGCGACACCATGGGGCTGACCGCCCTGCGCTGACCGGTATGCTTCGGCGGGTCCATGGTTATGAACGCCGGCGAAGTGAACTCGGGCGAAATGTCCGCCATCGTGACGCCGCCATGGCTGGAGTCCGACGAGAAGGTCTCGGTGTCCAGTTCGACTTCGACGATGTCCTTGTACTTCGTGATCGACCAGTAGGGGCCGTAGCGGCTCTGCGCGCAGTAGTGGACCGGCGCGTCCCGGCGCAGCCGCGCCAGATAGGGCCAGATCGTGTCGTCCCTGAAGCGTTCCGCCAGGCTGATGTCGATCGCGTCCAGCGGCAGCGATTCCGCATCCGCCTGTGGATCGAATTCCGCGACTGCGCTCATCGAAGCCTCCCCCGGTCTTGCGGCCCATCCTCCCCAGGCGGGCAACGCTGATCCTAGACCCGGCGCGCATCGAGCGCGAGGCCAAGTGTCAGCCGACGGCTTTCGCCCCGCGCAGGCGTTCGATCTCGTCGGCGGCGTAACCCGCCTCGGCCAGGATCTCGTCGGTGTGTTCGCCCAGAGCCGGCGCGCCGCGGCGGTATTCCGGTGTCGTGCCTTCGAAGCGGGCGGCGGTCCGCGTCTGGCGCAGCCGGCCGGCGACCGGGTGGTCGTGCTCGCGCAGGATATCGGAGGCCAGGATCTGCGGATGCCGGATCACGTCCTTGCGGTGCAGCACCGGGGCGCAGGGCACGCCGGCGGGCTCCAGCAGCCCCATAAGTTCGTCGGTGGTGCGGTCGCGCAGCACCGACTGGATCAGCTCCAGGCGCGCATCGATGTTGAGATCGCGCAGTTCCGTGGTGGCGAACCGTTCGTCCTCCAGCCATTCGGGCTTGCCCATGGTCTCGCAGAAGGCGCGCCACTGGCGGTCGGTCATGACGGCGACCGACATGTGGCCGTCCTTCGTCTCGTAGATCAGGTCGATGAAGCTCGCCGCGCGCTGCTGGCTGACCTCCTTGCCCACATAGGTCTGCGCGCCCATGTCGGAGGCCCAGAGAAAGGCCAGTACGGAGTCGAGCATGGAGAGCTTCACATGCTGCCCCTGGCCCGTCCGTTCCTTCGCCAGCAGCGCCGCCGTGATGGCCTGGCTGGCGGTCACCGCCGTCAGCTTGTCGGGCACGATGGTGCGGATCAGCCGCGGCCGTTGCCGGTCCGAGCCGCCCTGGACCGAGGCGAGCCCGGACAGCGCCTGCACGATCGGGTCGTAGACAGGCTTCTGCGCGAAGGGACCATTCTCGCCGAAACCGGAAATCGAGACGTAGACAATGTCAGGCTTCACTTCCCGGATGGCATCATAGCCGACGCCGAGACGGTCGACGACGCCGGGGCGGAAATTCTGCACCATGGCGTCGGCGGTCCGCGCGAGCCGCTTGATCACCTTCACGCCTTCCGCACTCTTCAGGTCGAGCGAGATGGAGCGCTTGTTGCGGTTGTTGTTGAGGAAACTGGCCGAGACCCCGTTCTGCCTGTTGCCGGCCTGACGGGTGAAATCGCCGGTCCCCGGCGGCTCGACCTTGATCACGTCAGCGCCCTGGTCGGCCAGCATCATGGTGCCGAAGGGGCCGGAGATCACCGCGCTGAGATCGAGGATGCGGATGCCGTCGAGGGGTCCGGCCATGGGCTCTGTCTCCGTGTCGTGCAGATACCGCCCATGGTGGCGCGAAATCGGGCGGGGGCAAGTGCAACGCCATTGCCGGCGCACTCGGGCCAGGACCCGAGGGCCCAGGACAGACATCCATCCGGGTGCTCGGGTCAAGCCCGAGCACGCCGTCCTCTTCGCTTGTCCAACGACTGACTACCCTGCCACGGATTCCAGGCGCTGGCGGCAGGCGTCGCCGAAAGCGCGCCAGATCTTCTCGTGCACCGGGTACTTTCCCGGATCGGCCTCGGCGTGCCATTGCACGCCCAGGGCAAAAGCCTTGGCGCCGCGGACGCTGACCGCCTCGATCGACCCGTCGGCGGCGGTCGCTTCCACCACGAGCCGGTCGGCGACGCGCTTGACCCCCTGGCCATGCAGCGAGTTCACCTTGACCTCGCGGGCGCCTTCCAGGATGCGCGCCAGCAGGCCGTCATGGCGGATGGCGATGCCGTGGCGCGGCGCGAGCTGTTCCTCGACCGGCTTCTCGCGCGGGCGGCGGTGGTCGAACTTGCCGGGAACATGGCGCAGATGCTGATGCAGCGAACCGCCCAGGGCGACGTTCATTTCCTGGATGCCGCGGCAGATGCCAAGCAGTGGCACGCCGTGCTCCAGGCAGGCGTGGGTGAGCGCGAAGGCGGTGGTGTCGCGGCCGGCGTCGCGCTCGCCGCTTTCGGCCTCCTCGTCCTCGCCGTAGAGATGCGGCTGGATGTTCGACGCGCCCCCCGTCAGCACCACACCATGAATTCCGGCAACCAGACTGCCGATGGCGGAGATGTCGAGCAGCGCCGGCAGCAGCACCGGCGTGGCCTCGGCGTAGTCGACCGCCGAGTGGATGTAATTCTCGCCGGAGGCATGGAAACGGTGACCGTCGAGTTCGCGCCGGTTGGTGGCGATGGCCACGACGGGCCGGATCGCAGCGCTCATGGGCTGGTCGCCCAGGGGGCCTTGGGCTCGTCGAAGCGGAAGGCATCCCGCGGCAGTTCGCGGTTCAGGCTGAGATCGGTCAGCGCGACCTGCGTCTCCTGCTCCTGCGCGTCGACCAGTCGCCAGCCGCGCAGCGTCATCGGATCGGTGGTGAAGTGGAAGGTGATCGCGCCCTGTTCCGGGTCGTCACGGTCGCGCACCCGGAAGCGGACGGTATTGCCCTCCTCGCGGACCTGATCTACCACCGTGTCGCGGAGAAGGTCGACATCCCGCCGCACCAGGTAGCTGAGCGGCGTGTCCGACAGTGGCCATTGCGAAAGCTGGCCGACCTCGTAGTCGATGAAGCTCACCAGCGCGCCGTCGGAGACCAGCAGGATCTCGGAGGGTGGCGCATAGTCGAAGCGGATCAGCCCCGGCCGGCGCAGCATCAGTTCGCCCTCGGCGACGCCGCCGTTCGGCGCCTGCTGCACGAAGTCCGCACTCAGGGTCTCGATATCCTGCAGGTACTGCTCCGCCGCCCGGACCGTGGCGCGCTCCTCGTCCGTCAGCGCCAGCGCGGGCTGCGCCAGCAGAAACGCCGCCGCGAGGGCGGCCAGCAGCCTAGAAATCACTGATGATCCCCTTGTTTTCCCAGTCGCCGTATCGCGTCGGCTCCGGGCCCTTGCGGCCTTCCCGCTCGCCCGGCGCCTGCTCCAGCCTGTGCGCGGCCTTACGGCGGCGCAGCTTGCCGTCTTCCGTCTCGTCGAACTCCGGGTTATCGGCTTTTCCTGTATCGGTCATGAACGGCCTTCCGTTGAATGCTTGCGCGGCGGTACGGGAGCCTTAGATATTAGCGGACGCAACGCCTTCAACACGGAAAATCATGAACTACGCACGCACCGCGCTGCTGCTGGCCGCGATGACGGCGATCCTGATGACCGCCGGTTACCTGATCGGCGGCCAGGGCGGCCTGATCATCGCGCTGGTCGTGGCCTTCGCCATGAACGCCTTCTCGTTCTGGAACGCCGACAAGATCGTCCTGCGCATGTACCGCGCGAAAGAGGTCGACAGCCGCTCCGCGCCCGAGTTCCACGGCCTGGTGGCGGACCTCGCCACCCACGCCGGCCTGCCGATGCCGAAGGTCTATCTGATCGAGTCCGACCAGCCCAACGCCTTTGCCACCGGCCGCAGCCCCGACAAGGCGGCGGTTGCGGCGACCACCGGCCTGTTGCGCCGTCTGAACCGCAACGAGATCGCCGGCGTCATGGCGCACGAACTGTCCCACGTGAAGAACCGCGACACGCTGACGATGACGGTCACTGCGACCATCGCCGGCGCCATCGGCATGCTGGCCAACTTCGCGCTGTTCTTCGGCATGTTCGGCCGCAACGACAACAACCCGCTCGGTTTCGTCGGCACGCTGCTGGTCGCCATGCTGGCGCCGGTCGCGGCCATGCTGGTGCAGATGGCCATCAGCCGCACGCGCGAATATTCCGCCGACCGGGGCGGCGCCGAGATCTGCGGCAACCCGCTCTGGCTCGCATCGGCGCTGGAGAAGCTCGACGCCTACGCCCGCGGCATCGACAACCACCGCGCCGAGCGCAACCCGGCAACGGCCCACATGTTCATCATCAACCCGCTGCACGCCCATTCGGTTGACGGCCTGTTCTCCACGCACCCGGCGACGGCGAACCGGGTCGCGCGGCTACGGGAGTTGGCTGGTCAGATGCAGGACCGCGCCGCCGGTCCCCGCGCTACTTCAGTTCCGGTCACCGATCCCGGCCCGACGCGCAACAGGCCCTGGGGTTGAGCCCCCCTCCCCCCGCAAGGGCGGCTGCGCTCGACACCCTCAGGCGTGTCCTCGACCGGGGCCAGCCGCTCGACGAGGCGCTGACGTCGGCGGCGGGGCGGCTGGAAGACCGCGAGCGCCGCTTCGTCCGCGCCATCGCGCTGGCCAGCCTGCGCCACAAGGGCTCCATCGAGCACCTGATCGCGCGCTACCTCTCGCGGCCATTGCCGAAATCGGGCCGCGACGCCCATCTGGCGCTGCTCGCCGGCGCGGCGCAGCTTCTCTTTCTCGGCAGTCCCGCGCATGCGGTGGTCAACGAACAGGTCAACCTGCTGGGCCAGCGCAGCAAGTTCCGCGGCGTGGTCAACGCGGTGCTTCGCCGCTTCGACCGCGACGGCCGGCGCGAGATCGGGCAGCCCGAAGCCCGAAGCCACGACCTGCCGGACTGGCTCGCGCGGCGCTGGCGCGCCCGCTTCGGCGAGGACACGCTGTCGGCCATCGCCGGCGTCTTGTGGCAGGACGCCGTACCGCTCGACCTCACCGTGAAATCGGACCCGGACGGCTGGGCCGCGCGTCTGGGAGGCGAAGTCCTGCCCACAGGCTCGGTCCGTATCGCCACCGGGGGACCTGTGCCGGACCTGGAAGGCTTCGACGAGGGGCGCTGGTGGGTGCAGGACGCCGCCGCCACCCTGCCCGTGCGGCTGTTCGGCGATCTCTCCGGCAGATCCCTGCTCGACGCCTGCGCTGCGCCCGGCGGCAAGACGGCCCAGGCCGCGGCCGGCGGCGCGCGGGTCACGGCGGTCGACCGCTCGCCCAAACGGCTGCAGACCCTGCAGTCCAATCTGGATCGCCTGGAACTCGAGGCCGAGACGGTCGCCGCCGACTTCCGCAACTTCGACCGCGAAGAGGTCTTCGACGCGGTGTTGCTGGACGCGCCCTGCACCGCGACGGGTACGCTCCGCCGCCATCCCGATATCGGCTGGCTGCGCGGCGAGGCCGACGTTGCGGCGCTGTCGGGCGCGCAGGACGAACTGCTGGACCGCGCCGCCGGTTTCGTCGCCCCCGGAGGTACACTGGTCTACTGCACCTGCTCCATGGAGCCCGAGGAGGGCGAGACGCGCATCGCCGCCTTCCTGGCGCGGCATGAAGGCTTTCGCCGCGCGCCCGTCGACGCGGCGGCGCTGGGCCTGCCGTCCGACGCGGCAACCGCCGAGGGGGACCTTCGGACCCTGCCCAGCCATCTCGGCGAACGCGGCGGAATGGACGGATTCTTCGCGGCCCGGCTTGTGCATGCTTGATACCCGGCCACATTGTCGGGCAGCCGCGAAACTGGTAGGGAAGGCGCCATGAAGACACCCATCATCTCGCCTTCGATCCTCTCCGCCGATTTCGCCAATCTGGGAGAGGAAGTGCAGGACATCGACGCCGCCGGCGCCGACTGGATTCACGTGGACGTCATGGACGGCCATTTCGTGCCCAATCTCACCATCGGCCCCGCCGTCATCAAGGCCCTGCGAGGCCATACGCAGAAGCCCTTCGACGTGCATCTGATGATTTCGCCGGTCGACAGGTATGTCGAAGCCTTCGTCGATGCCGGCGCCGACATCCTGACCGTGCACGGCGAGGCCGGCCCGCATCTGCACCGCACGCTGCAGCTCATCCGCAGCTTCGGCATCAAGGCCGGGGTCGCGCTCAATCCCGCGACGCCGTGGCAGTCGGTGGAACCGGTGATTCACGATCTCGACCTGATCCTGGTCATGAGCGTCAATCCGGGCTATGGCGGCCAGAAGTTCATCCGCAGCCAGCTCGACAAGATCTCGGCCCTGCGCGGCCTGATCGACGGCTGCGAGGTCGACGTCACCCTGGAGGTCGACGGCGGCGTCAACGCCCAGACCGCGGTCGACGTGCTGTCCGCCGGCGCCGACGCGCTGGTGGCGGGGACGGCGGTCTTCCAGGGCGGGCCCGAGTGCTACGCCGGCAATATCGAGGCGCTGCGCGGCGCCGCCAACGCAGCCGACGCCGCCGACTGACAATACGGGAACCAGGGACCATGCGCGGCGTCCGGGACATCATCTACGGCAGCGCCCTATACCGCATGAGCCTGAGGGGCAGGTTTCATCACGGCCTCGCTTTCCAGCCGGCCGATCCGTGGGATGGCGACGCCGCCCGCGCCAACGAGCTGTTCCGCGGCATCTACAGTTTCGGCGGGGAGGTCGTGGATGTCGGGCCCAGCACGCCCTGGCCGGGACATCGCGGCTCCGAGAGCTGGCGCGCCGCACTGCAGGGCTTCGACTGGCTCCGCGATTTCCGCGCCGCCGGCGGCGACGCCGCCGAACGCGCCGCCCGCTCTCTCGCCGGCGCCTGGCTCACCCATTGCGGACAGTACGAGGCCTTCGCCTGGCGCCCCGACATCCTGTCGCGCCGGCTGATCAACTGGTGCCTGAACGCGGACCTGCTGATCCGCAACGCCGAACTGACCTACCGCTCCAACCTGCTGCGCTCGCTGGGCCGGCAGGCGCGGCATCTGGCGCGCACGGCCGACAAGGCGCCGCCTGGCCCGCCAGCGATCAAGGCGGCCGCAGGGCTGGCGCTGCTGGGCTATTGCCTGCCCGAATCGCGCGCCTATGCCGAAACGGGCCTGCGGCTGCTGACCGATCAGACGCAGCGGCAGATTCATTCCGACGGCGGTCATGTCAGCCGCGATCCGGAGCTGCTGCACGCCGTATTGCAGGATCTCGTCCTGCTGAAGCGGGTGATGATGGAGGTGGGCGAACCGCCGCCGGAGCCGCTGGTCCACGCCGTCGACCGGATCACGCCGACGCTGCGCATGTTCCGCCATGGCGATGGCGGTCTGGCGCTGTTCAACGGCGCGACCGAAGGCGATCCGGCCGCGATCGAGGTTACCATCAAGCGCTCCGGCGTACGCGGCCGGCCTAACCTGTCGGCGCCCCGCACAGGCTTCGAACGGATGGAGGGCGGCCGCACGGTCGTCGTCGCCGATTTTGGCGGCCCGCACCCGGAGGCCGGCGTCGGCCATGCCGGCCTGCTCAGCTTCGAACTGAGCCACCGGCGCGAACGCATCGTGGTCAACAGCGGCAGCGCCCGCCCCCCGGCGGCGCAGTGGTCGAAGGCGCTGGCGTCGACGGCGGCACACTCCACCCTGACGGTCGCCGACACCAACGCCATCGCGGTGCCGGAAGCCGGGCGCAAGCGACGCCGGCGCATGGCTGCCGAGGCGACGCGCACGGAATCGACCGACGCCACCTGGCTGGAAATGAGCCATGACGGCTATCGCGGCAGTTTCGGCCTGGTGCACCGCCGACGGCTCTACCTCGACGCCACTGGCGGCGACTTCCGCGGCGAGGACGTACTGGAGCCG
>NZ_PIGG01000025.1 GCF_002924445.1 Minwuia thermotolerans | reverse complement strand
GCCGGGACGGAAGAGCGGCTTCGGGGCGCTATCCCCGTCATCTGCGTTCGAATCCGCGGTCGCTACCTTCGGCGCCGCGTTCTCGTCTTCGCTCTCGCCGGCCTCAGTCGCGGCCGTCCCTGCGACCGCTGCACGGCCGGCCTCGGTAATGGTCCAGGCATCGTCCGCCGAGCGCTCGGCCAGGCCGCGGCGCCCCAGGGCCCGCAGCATGGCGGTGAGCGCGCCGCCCCTCAGTCGCATGTCTTCCGGCAGCGGCAGCACGCAGCTGTCAGTACGGTTCGCGGCATTGGCGAGGATGGCGATATGCCTGTCATTTAGCGTGGTCATGGTCCGTCTCCGTGGCTTCGTTCCGCACCGGCCCGGCGCCGGCGCTGTCACCAGGAGAAGCCCGGACCGCGATGCGGAGGCCGGGCCGGGATCGGCCGCGCATGTCCGCGCCGCCGGTCCCGACAGCATGCATGCTTGCCGGCGCGGCCAAGTCCAGCGAAATTCGAGAGGTCTGTCCCTGCCTACCGGGATGCGCTTAATGTTGAATTCGATATACTGCCCTCCCTACTGGCGTCGAATCATCCTGACTGGGGTTCCGTTTTTGGAGACGCGCAACAAGCAGGAACACGCATTTGTCGAAAAGCTCATGGACAGGCGCGTTCTGCAAGAGCGCGCACTCCCTAGGCATGGCTGTTAATCCTACATGACTTCATGTCCCGCGCCCGTAGTGAGGCACAGGAAGGAAACCTTGATCCTCGTATGTACCAACGAGTGCTCTTCTTCGGATGGTATGATGAGTATCCCGGCGGGTTTCACGATCCACTGAAGACCGTAAAATCTCTTGTTCATTGTCTAGAGGCACTGTAAGCGGTGCGTCTGGACCGTCGAGCAGTCAGCTTGACGTCTGGCTGAAGGCCCAGTGCAGCAGCTCCTCGATCCGCTGGTTCGGATGGCCCTTTGCGAGCGCCTCCAGCGTCGCCTTCAGGTAGGCGAAGGGATCGACGTCATTCATCTTCGCCGTCTCGATCAGCGAGGCGATACGAGCCCAGCTTTGGGCCCCCTGGTCGTGCCCTGCGAACAGGGCGTTCTTGCGCCCGAGAGCCAGCGGCCGGATCGTGTTCACGACGGCGTTGCTGTCGATCTCGACGCGGCCATCGCCGAGGAAGACACACAGGCCGGCCCAGTGATTGGCAAAGTAGCCGAGCTTCTCGCCGATGCGCGACTTTGGCGAGACGCGTGCCCGCTGCGCCTCGAGCCAGGTACGGAACGCCTCGACGATCGGCCGCGAGCGAACCTGGCGGACGGCGCGCCGTTCCTCAGGCGACCGGCCCTTGAGTTCGGCCTCGATGCGGTAGAGTTCGGCGATCCGGCGAAGCCCCTCCTCGGCCATCGGCGAGCCGTCGCACTCGAAGAGCTCGCGCAGCTGGCGGCGCCCGTGCGCCCAGCAATGGGCGAGCCGCAGGGTACTTGCCTGGCGGCTCTCCAACACCATGGAAGCGCAGTTCTGCATTGACGCGCTGGAGGAGGCGCTCGCCCGCTACGGGCCACCTGAGATCTTCAACACCGACCAAGGCAGTCAGTTCACTGCCTGGGCGTGGACGCAGCGCCTGAAAGACGCCGGCGTTCGCGTCTCAATGGATGGGCGGGGACGCTTCCTCGACAACATCTTCATCGAGCGTCTCTGGCGGTCGTTGAAGTACGAGTGCGTTCATCTGCGCGCCTTCTCAGGAGGCAGCGATGCCGGGCGGGGGATTGACGCCTGGATCAGCTTCTACAATCACCGACGGCCGCACGCCGCCCATGGCGGTGCCACCCCGGTTTCGGTATATCGAAATGCGCTGTCGGCCTCCGGCCCGGGCTTCCGCCCGGCCCTCCAGCCGACAGCCTTGGTAGCGTGACGTAAGTGATGGAAAACCCGATCGGCCGGCACCGACTGTAGCTTGAATCCTCGTCAAACCTGTCCAACGGACGGGGCATAGTTCAGTCCCGACTGCGGAAAGTTAATCTGCCGCGAAAAGGGATGTGGCTTCTGCAGCAAAAATTGCCCGCGTTTTGACGTCTAGTGGATTGAACCCGACAGTGGAGTCCCGATGGGGATTCCCCTTGTCGGCTTTGCGTGCGAGTCTGCGGCATGCGCACGGGTATCAGCTTCGAAGTTTCTCCGGATGACCGCTCTCGTCTTGAGGCGCTCGTCCGGGATCGGAACGCCCCTCAGAACCATGTCTGGCGAGCCCGGATCGTCCTC
>NZ_PIGG01000024.1 GCF_002924445.1 Minwuia thermotolerans | reverse complement strand
TGAGCCTCCCCCATTGAATTGGTCCATCCTGATGTTTTGGAACAAGGAGGATCAAAGATGGCAAGGAAGCGTCACAAGCCTGAGGAGATCGTGGGCAAGCTCCGCCAGGCGGACGTCCTGCACAGCCAGGGCATGTCGATGGCGGATGCGATCCGGCAGCTGGGTATCAGCGAAGTCACCTTCTACCGATGGCGCAGGGAATATGGCGGCATGAGCGGCGATCAGCTGCGGCGTCTGAAGGAGCTCGAGAAGGAGAACGAGCGGCTGCGCCGGGCGGTCTCCGACCTGACCCTGGACAAGCAGATTCTGAGTGAAGCTGCGAAGGGAAACTTCTGAGCCCCTCGCGTCGCCGACGTTGCATCGATCATGTCCGCCGGCGTCTCCGGATATCGGAGCGCCGGGCCTGCCGGGTTCTCGGCCAGCACCGCTCCACGCAGCGCCATCTCCCGCGTGGACGTGATGACGAGGCCCGGCTGGTGGCGGACATGATCGAGCTGGCCCGTCAGTATGGCCGATACGGCTATCGCCGGATCGCGGCCTTGCTTCGGGAGGCCGGCTGGCAGATCAACGACAAGCGGGTCGAGCGCCTCTGGCGGCGCGAGGGGTTGAAGGTACCGGCCCGGCAGCCGAAGAGGCGGCGGCTGTGGCTGGGCGACGGATCCTGCATGCGGCTGCGGGCAGAACGGCCCAACCATGTCTGGTCCTATGACTTCGTCCACCACCGGACACATGATGGCCGGACCTTCCGGACCTTGAACGTGCTGGACGAGTTCACGCGCGAGAGCCTGGCGATCCGGGTTCGCCGGAAGCTCTCGTCGGTCGATGTGATCGACGTCCTGACGGACCTGTTCATTCTCCGCGGTCCACCGGCCTTCGTTCGCTCCGACAATGGCCCCGAGTTCGTCGCCGAGGCCGTGCGGCGCTGGATATCAGCGGTGGGCGCCAGAACGGCGTTCATCGAGCCGGGGTCACCCTGGGAGAACGGCTTTATCGAGAGCTTCAATGCCCGGTTCCGGGACGAGCTGCTCGACGGGGAAATCTTCTACACGCTGAAGGAGGCGCAGGTGGTCATCGAACAATGGCGCCGTCACTACAACACGATCCGACCGCACAGCCGTCTCGGCTACCGACCACCGGCGCCGGAGGTCATCATTCCGCCAGGCTGGCCGTCAGGCTCCGCTCCGCTTCACCAGCCGGCCGGCTTGGCGGCAAAGCCGCCCATGCACTAACATTCCACCCGGACCAATCGCTGGGGGCTGGTCAGCGCCAGGGGTGTATAGCGTCCATCATCGGCCTCGGCGATCCGGAGCAGCTTGAACAGCGTCAGCATTCCCTCCCGCTCCAGGCCACACCTGATCTCGGCCCGTGCGAGGTTGAGCAGAGCGTTCTGCGAGGATTGTCCATGCTCGACCGCCTGGCGGAGCGCCGCAAGCGCTTCCTGATTGCGGTCGAATTTCAGCAGCATCCGTCCGGCGGTCAGCCAGCCCTCACTCGAAGCCGGCGCCATCCACACAAGCGTCTGGGCCAGATCGAAAGCCTCTTTGTCGCGTCCGCCGGCCACCGCCTCGCGCATCGAACCAACGATACGGCCATGAAGGTCTTTCGACAGAGCCTGGACACGGTCGGGGTTCGCACCGATCTGCGATGTGAGTACAAGGGCGTGTGCGGCCTCCTCCGGTCGATCCGACGCGATGAGCGTGTCGACCGAAGCGAAAAGACGCTCGGCAAGGCGTCCCTTCGCCTTTGCCGCAGCCGACCGCATCTGCATGATGCTCGCCGGAAGCGTGTGCAACAGCGTAAACAGGCCATCCTCCCGGTCCACGCTGGCCACCGCCGAAAGCGCCAGTTCGGCCATTTCCGGCTGTTCTACGCAGAGACGAACAAGGCGAGCCCCTTCTCCGGCGCTGTCCTCGACAGCGAAGGCCCCTTCGGCCCCGCCACCATCATGAATATCCGGGTTCCCAGTCACTGTACCTGCCGCAACGGTCGTCTGGTCGTTCACTTGCACCCTGCCCGCCGCACCGATCGTCTCCCGAACTCAATACTTCAGAACCTGTACCGGACGCAGGCGCCCGGAATGACTGGACTGTATCGGGTCAAGACCGGGCCGCCTCTCCAAACAGACGCTTGCCTTTACCACCGATCATTGGCGGGATGCTAGGCCTTCCAAGGCGCGATGTTGTGGGTTAGATCACCGCTACCGTCAAAATCTGCAACGCCGAGCGTCGATTACCCGAGCATGTCTTCCTCCGATACGAACCGCTTCGCCGACGCGCTGCTGGACCATTTCCGGGAGCGGCCGGGCGCCCGGGCCGCATCCTTCGTCACTGCCGCCGGAAGGGTCGACCTCGGTTTCGCGGATATCGAGAGGGACTGCAGGCGCTTCGCGGCCGCCTACCGGAACGCCGGCGTCGGCCAGGGCGGGACGGTCCTGATCTTCCTGCGCCATGTACCCGAACTTTACGGCAGCTTCTTCGGCGCCATGCTGGCAGGGCATGTCCCTTCCCTGATGCCCTGCACCTCGCCGCGTCAGGATTCTGGCCTTTACTGGCGCAGCCACGACAAGCTGCTGCGGCGCATCCGGCCCGACGCGATCGTGGCCAGCGACGAGACTTTTGCGGAAATGCAGGAGGCCGGGCTCGACCTTGCGGCCATACACCAGATTTCGATCGACAATCTGGCCGCGGACGAGGGCGGTGCGGCTCTTGCGCCGCCGCCGGGCGAGCACATTGCCCTGTTGCAGCACAGCTCCGGCACGACCGGGCTGAAGAAGGGCGTCCGGCTTTCCTTCGATGCGATCCGCGCGCAGGTCGACAGCTATGCGGGCGTCCTGTCGTTGGATGATGAGGACCGCATCGTCTCGTGGCTCCCGCTCTATCACGACATGGGCCTGATCGCCTGCATGATCACGCCCGCCTATCTCGGCATCCCGGTGACCCATATCGATCCGTTTCACTGGCTTTCGCGGCCGGGCCTGCTTCTCGATCTGCTGGACAAGGAACGGGGCACCTTCTGCTGGCTGCCCAATTTCGCCTTCGAGCACCTCACCCTGACGGCCGGTCGAGATGCCGCCAGCTACGAGCTCGGCCGTGTGCGTGCGTTCATCAACTGCTCGGAACCCTGCCGCGCCTCGACCTTCCATCGCTTCGCCGAGGCTTTCGCGGCGGCCGGCGTGAACAAGAACCAGTTGCAGTGCTGCTACGCCATGGCGGAGACGGTGTTCGCCGTTTCCCAGACACCGCTCGGCCAGGCACCGCGCGTGCTGACCGTCGACGGCCAGCTGATGCGCACCGAAGGCCGTGTGGCCGACACGGCGCCCGGCGCGCCGGAAGCGCTCGAGGTCATCGAATCGGGTCAGGTGATACCGGGCCTTCGGGTCGAGATCCGCGACGAGGGCCGCCGGCCCCTGCCGGAAAGACATGTCGGTGAGATCGCCATCGCCGGCGAGTTCCTGTTCGACGGCTACAATGCGGACCCCGAGCGCACGGCTGCCCGGCTGGAGAACGGCTTCTATCACAGCGGCGATCTGGGTTTTCTCGCCGACGGGCGGCTGTACGTGCTCGGCCGCACCGATGATCTGATGATCGTCAATGGCCGCAACATCTACGGCCACGAAGTCGAGGCCGAAATCGCCGGCATCGACGGCCTGAAACCCGGCCGGGCCGTCGTGCTCGCCCACGAGGACACACGGATCGGGTCTCAGGTGATGATCGTCATTGCCGAACGCGTCGAGAGGTCCGCCCGATCGTCGCGGGAGATCCAGCGCGAAATCATCGACAGAATATTTTCCATTTTCCAGATCACGCCCAGATATGTGGAACTGGTCGAGGAGGGCTGGCTGATCAAGACGACCAGTGGGAAGATCGGGCGCTCGGCGAACCTCGCCAAGTTTCTCGAAGCGCGCAACCAACAGGGGTGATCAGAGTCATGCAGGCCTCCGAATGGATGAAACACCTCGTCGAAGCCGTCGTCCAGGAGACCGGCGCGCCGGCCGACAGCGTCACGGTGGAGGCCACTGCGGCCGACATTCCGGGCTGGGATTCCCTGGCCCATGTGCGGATCATGCTCAATCTGGAAGCCAGGGCCGGCGAGACCGTGGACATCGATGCGACCTACACCGCCGGTTCGGTCGGCGAACTGACCGAGATCCTCGCCAGGCAGGACGGCTGATCGGGCATGCGCCGCTCGAGACGCAGCCCGGCGCCACAGAAGGAGATGCCGTCATGATGATCGCGCGGATTCCGGAAGACGAAGGCTCGGCCGCAGCCGGCCGCACATTTGGCGTCATCGGTTCCTGCCGCGTGCACAATCCTGTTCAGGCGATGGTGAAATCGGCCCGGCTGAAGCGGGTCTGGCGTGAATTCAACGCCTTCACCCATGGTCCCATGGAGGCGTTGCAGTATCTTCGTTTCGCCCGCGGCGAAGTCGACATTCCCGACAGCTTCGCGCCGTACATCTTCTCGGTCGAAACCACGCCGCAGCGCGACGAAGCCCTCGCCGAGGCGGTGCGGCAGATCGATTTCATGATCGTGGAGATTTCATCCTTCGCCCGCTTGAACTGCGGCCTGTACGAATTCCAGCAGAACTACTTTTCGGAACACTTCGTCCGCCGCGGCGGGATCGACTTTCTCGAATGGTGGCGCAATGTCTCCCAGCGCAACCCGGCCGCGGTTTCGAGCGCCGACCAGCTGGTGGAGATGCGGCGCGCCGGCGACAAGACACTCCGCCCTTCGGAGGAGGAGATCGTTCGCACGCTGCAATTCCGGGAGTTCACCGACGACGAGTTGATCGAACGTATCATGGAGATGGCGCGTGACGCCTCGCTGCCTCTGATCCTGGTACCTCATTTCAGCTTCGATACAGAAGACAATCCGATCTCAGCCATGCGTCTGCGTAACCGCAGGGTTGTGAAAGAAGCGGCCCGGCATCTGGGCGCCGGATTTTTCGATCCGACCGATGAATTGTTGGCCTATGGCCGAGAGAAGGCACTGAAAAACGATGGCCGTGACATCTATCACTACTCGCCGGAGTTCGATGCGCATGTGGGTTCACGGATTCTCGAAGTCCTTCCGGAAGTTGGGTATGGTATGCAGTAGTGGACGATGCTCGGGACAGGCGGGGAGCATTCGTTGTGAACGCGGCATCGGCGAGTAGGATGGACGCAACGACATCGACAATCCGGCGGTCCCGGGCGGAAACGCATGCGGCGGCCGGCGAGCCCGGCCTGGCCGACACGCATTGGCGAGCGGTGCTGGAAGAAGATCCTTCCGACACCGAAGCGGCAATTCATGTCGCCGCTTTCGCTCTCATGTCCGGCTTCCCGCGAAACGCTCTGGTCTATGTATGCCTGGCGATCCGTCATGGCCGCAGTGACGCCGAGACACTGCGCCTGGCCTATCGCTGCTGCATCGCCCTCGAGGGCGACCGGCCGGACGAAAGCGCGTCCGACGAAGTGCCGGAAGGCCGCATGATCGACCATCTCGTCGCTTGCTCGGCCGCGGAAACCGAAGAAATTCTCTGGCCCGAGGCGCGACGTCTGTTGCTCAGGCTCGTCGAGACGCTGTCGATGGAACGGAAAGGAAGTTCCTGGCCGGAAGGCGCGGAAACCGGCGACAACCCCCCACTGCAGGACGGCCAGGCCGTGCAGGAACTTGCCGGCCGCGTCGAAGCCGCCTTCGAAGGCCGCGAACAGGATGAGGAAACCGCCGCCACGCTGAGCGCGCTGCGCCTGGATCACGCCGCCCACGCCGCCTGGTTCCGGCTTGGCTGGTCGCTGCTGCGCACCGGCCATGCGGCCCTGGCCAGGGACGTCTTCGCCCTGTGCAGCGAACTCGTCCCAGAGAGCATATCCTATCGGCTCTATCTCGGCCGGGCCCTCTCCGCCAACGCGGAATACGATCTCGCCTATTCGGTGTTCGATGAGCTCCGCAACATGCCGAGCCGATCGAAGACCGACGAGTACCATCTAGCGGAAGCCGAAGCCGCCAAGCGTTCCATGATCACGCGCCTGATCCTGATGACGAGAGATGCGGTGAACGATGGCGATGTTGCCCGCGCCTGGTCGATCTACGAGTTGATCCGCCATCATCCCGTGGTCCAGGGGGATCCAAGCGTCGAGGCCCGTATCCTGAAGGCGTCGCTGGACCAGGTGCTGGAGGCCCATCGGGAGGGCCGCGGCGACGTACTTCCGCTGGCGGCCGCCCATCTGGATCGCGAACCCGACAACATCGCCGCGCAACAGATCATCGGAATGGCGCTGATGGCCGAGGGACGGTTCGTGGAAGCAGTGCCTTACTGGGAGTCTCAGGCCGAACAACTGCCTGACAACGCCCTGGCGCATCTGCAACTCGCCAAATGCCTGGAACGCGCCGGGCAAAAGGTACGCGCACGGGAATCGGCCCGGGTGGCCCTGGAACTGGACCCGGACCTGAAATCGGCCTCGATCATCTATTCGCGGCTGACGCCCGGCGACGGCGAAGGATAGTCGGTGGGCGCCGCGCGGCGCACCCGCCATGTGGCGTTTCGGAGCTTGGGAATATGTGTGGCATAGCCGGAATCCTGCAGTTCGACGGGTCTCCCCTGCCGGAGGAAGCAGCGGGCTGGATCGGCGACATGATCGAAGCCATCCGTCATCGGGGACCGGACGACGAGGGCGTTCGGGTCGACGGTCCGGTCGGCCTGGGCCACAAGCGGCTGTCGGTGATCGATCTCGACAACCGCTCCGCCCAGCCCATGGTCAGCGCAGACGGCCGCCATGCGCTGGTCTTCAACGGCGAGATCTACAACTACCGCGAAATCGCCGGCGAGCTGGCAGCGCGGGGGCACAGCTTCCGCACCAGTTCCGACACCGAAGTGCTGCTGCTGGGCTATCGTGAATGGGGCCATGCGGTGCTCGACCGGCTTCGCGGCATGTTCGCCTTCGCCATCTGGGACGCGGACCGGCGGGAGCTGTTCGCGGCCCGCGACCGCTTCGGCAAAAAGCCTCTCTTCTATCACCGCGACGGGCGGCGCATGATCTTCGCCTCGGAGATCAAGGCGATCCTGCGCATGCCGGGCGTCCCCCGCGAACCGGTGCTGGAAGTGATCCACGACTATCTCGGTCTGGGCTATTGCACAGGCGAGCAGACTGCCTTCGCCGGCATCCACCGCCTGCCGCCTGCTACGGCGATGGTCGTCGCAGCCGACGGCGCCACCCGACAGTGGCGCTACTGGTCGCTTCCGGCGGTCGACCCGGCGCTGGCGGACCGGCCCGTCGAGGAATTGCTCGAGGAGTTCATGACGCTGTTCGACGAGTCCGTCGCGCTGCGCATGGTCGCCGACGTGCCCGTCGGCTGCTTTCTGTCGGGCGGCGTCGATTCCTCGGCGGTCGTTGCCCGGATGGCGCCGCGCATGTCCGAACCGCTCAAGACGTTCTCGGTCGGCTTCGGCAATGTCGGCAATGACGAACTGCACTACGCCGAAGCGGTGGCCCGGCGCTATGGCACGGACCACCGCGACTACAAGATGGATTACGGGCTGATCGACGTCCTGCCGGAACTGATCTGGATGTACGGCGAGCCCTATGCCGATTCCTCCGCCCTGGTCACCTACGCCCTGGCAAAGGAGATACGTCGGCACGTGACGGTGGCCGTATCCGGCGACGGCGGCGACGAGGTGTTTCTCGGCTATTCGCGCTATCTGCGGATGGGCGAGGCCCGCAATCTCACGCGCGGCGCCCTGGCGCGCGGCATCGGTCCCTTCGCCGCGGCCTCGCTGCCGCGTGACCACTACGAGCGGATCGTCGGCAAGTTCCGCGACGAGCACCGCCTGCGCGGCTACGGTCCCGCGCTGCTGCCCTTCTGCCTCAATCCCCCGTCGGACTGGCTGGCCGGACTTGACGCCGGCACGGAGACGACCGCCGCCGAGCGCGCCGCGCGCACGGACGTCGAAACCTATCTGCCCGACGATCTGCTGGTGAAGGCCGACATCGCCACCATGGCCAACAGCCTGGAGGGCCGCAGCCCCTTTCTGGACCATGTTCTCGCCGAATGGGCGGCGCGCCTGCCGCAGAGCCGTCGGGTCTACGCCCGGCACGGTGAGATGCAGGCCAAGGCCCTGCTGAAGCAGGCGATGGAGCCGCACGTGCCCCATGAATGCCTCTACCGGCGGAAGATGGGCTTCTCGGTGCCGGTGGCACACTGGATGGCGCACGACATCACCGATTTCCTGCGCGACACCCTGCTTTCCCGCCGCTTCCGGGAGCGCGAACTGATGCATCCGCCCTATCTCGAACGGATGGTGGATGACCATCTCTCCGGCAGGGAGAACCACGGCACCCGCCTTTGGACACTGCTCTGCCTGGAACTCTGGTACCAGACCTACATCGACGGCGACGGACGCGCGCCGCTCGGACTCGATCTGCGCGGCGGTGGCGTGACGCGGCGCCAGGCGGCATGAGCCAGTTCGCGACCCTGATCCGGCGGGTTCAGGGATGGTTCTCCCACCCGCCCGGCGGACCGACCGACGAAGTGGCCGCGAACCGGACCGCCACGAAGACGGAACAGGGGACCGGGCCGCAGACCGGCGGGCGGGAATCTGCAACGGCGCCTGGTCCGGAACAGCGTCGGCGCCGCGAATTGCGCGATGTCCGACGCGCCGGCATCGCGGCCAACCGCGAACGCGACTGGCGCCAGGCAGCGGCGCATTGGGGCCGGTTGACCACGCTCGACCCGGCAGACGCCGCCGGCCACGTCCAGTACGTCAAAGCCCTGACTCATCTGGGCGATCTGGGCCAGGCCGCGGCGGCGGCCGATTTCGCCCTCGACACTCATCCCGATCACGAAGAACTGCTTCATCGCCGCATCCGCCTGCTCGAACGGCTGAAGCAGACAGACGCCATTCGCCGTCACATCGAATCCGACGCCTATCGCGCGGCGGCGCGGGAGTCCGGGCGTCTCAACCTGCAGGCCGGCCGCCACTACTGGGCGCAGGGCGACGCCAGGGCCGCCCGGCCGTGGCTGGAAGCGGCTTCCGCTTTCACCGAGACGCGGGCCAGCGCCGACCTTTATCTCGCGCGGCTGGAGTACCGGCTCGGCGAGTATGAAGCGTCGCGTCTGCGCTGGCAGGCCATGCTGACCGACGGGGCGCCGTTGCAGCGCCCGGAGGAGCCACTGCTGTTCCTCGGCCGCATCGCCTTGCGCCGGGGCGAACCGGACATCGCCGACGACTTCTTCGAGCAGGCGGTGGCGATCGTTCCGGAAACCGCGGGACGCATCCGCAAGTGGCGCTCGGCCTTCACCGAAACGCCCCCCGGCATCGACGATGCGGCCGCAAGGCCAGACACGGACCTGCCCGCTGCGGCCGGACTGGATGCGGAAGTGGATCAGTCCGATCTGTTCCCCGCCCCCGAAAACGACATCGAGGCCGACGCCGGCGCGACGCCGGAAGTCCCGAAAGCCCCCCCGGCAGAATCGGCGCCCGAACCGGCGACAGGCCCGGAGGCCGACTTCGGAATCCTGGACAGCGGGACGATTGCGGAGGCGCGGGACGAGACCGCCGACGCGGAACGCAAGGCCCGGCTGGCGGAAGCGCGGCGGCTGTTCGAAGCTGACAGACTGCAGGAGGCCTACGAAGAGGCGTTGTCGCTGTTCGAGAGCGACGCCGACGATGCCGAAGGCGCCGAACTTCTGGGCTTCGCCGCAAACCGTACGCAGCAGTGGCGCACCGCCGCCCGGGCCTGGGGCCGCCTCACCGAACTGCAGCCCTCGCGCGCCGGTCCGCGCATCCAGGCAGCCTATGCCTGGCAGCGAGCAGGCGACAGCGCAGCGGCACTGCCGCTTGCAGAAGCTGCTCTGGCAGCTGATCCCGGCAATCCGGCGATCCGGATGCTGCTGGTCCAGATCTGCAGCGCCGGCGGCGATCTGGATCGGCTGCGCGAGGCCGCCGCCGCTATCGACCCCGGCGAAAGCGACCTGCGGCTGCTGCTCGCGCTCGCAGACGCCCATGTGGTTCTGGGAGACCGCGGGGGCGCCCGGCCTTGGGCGGAACGCGCGCTGGAACATCACCGGGACTCGGTGGACGCGAAACTGCGAATGGCGCGGCTCCTCTACGGCGCGGGCGAGTTGGAAGCCGCCGAAAGGCTCTGGCGCGATCTGCTGGACGCCCCGGAGGACCGGGTGCGGCCGTTCGAACCGCGCATCTTCCTGGCGCGCTGCGCCGGTCGGCGCGGCGACCTGGCCGAGGCGGTCGCGTTCTACCGTGAAGCCCTGACGCTGAACCCCGACCACCTGGACAGCCGCGAAGCGCTGGTGAACGCCCTGCTGCGTCTGGGCGAACTGGCCGAGGCCGAACACGAGAACCAGGAAATCCGCCGCCGCGCGCCCGAGAGTCCGTATTGGCCGATCAACAACGTGCTGATCGCCTACCGTCACGGCGACCGGACCGAAATCACACGGCGCTATGACGAAGCGATGCAGTTCCTCACCGGCGACCGGGTGTCGCTCGTGCGGCTGGGCCGCACGCTGGAATCCCAGCACGATCACGAAGCTGCGCTGGCCCACTGGGAGAGGATGAAGAGCGCCTGGCCGCGCGATCCCGACATCCAGTTCCGTTACATCGTCCGGCTTTCCGCGGCCGGCGGCGATATTCCGCTTCTCGACGATCTGGTACAGGAACTGCTGCACCTGGAGCCCGATCACGAGGGCGGACTGCAGTACCGCTACACGCTGAGCGAGCGCCTGGGCCGCCTCGACGAGGCGGAAGAGATCTGCCAGCGGGGCCTGGCCCTCTACCCGGCCAATCCGACCTTCTGGGCCGGCCGCATCAAGAACCTGATGAGCGCCGACAAGATCGACGAAGCCCGCCGCGAACTCGAACGCGCGCGCCGGCACCTCGCCACCGACAGCGCCCGGGGACTGGCCGAGAGTGCGCGGCTCGCCGAACTCGCTGATCTTTTCGAAGAGGCGCGCGAACTGCTGGCGCAGGCCGTGGCGATGGAACCGGGCAATCTGGATATCCGCCGCCGGGCGATCCGGTTCGAGCTGTATCAGGGCGCCTATGGCCGCGTCTGGGAGCAGGCCGTCGAGGCGCGGCGGCGGACGCTGGCCGACGACACGGTCAACGCCGCGCTGGCGCAGGCGGCAGCCGTCATGGCGGCAACCTATCCCGACTGGCCGCGGACTCCGCCCGGGCAGTACCGCGACCTGCTGGTGCCCGACGATGTCTTCGGGGCGATCTGCGCGCGGCGATGGCCGCGGCCCGCCGGTCCCGAACGGGAAGGCCGGGCGATGCTGGTGACCAGCACCCTGGGCAGCGGCGGCTCGGAACGCCAGGTGATGTACACCATGCGTGGCCTGGCGGCGAACACGCACGATTTCGGCTCGGTGGAGCTTGCGGTCCGATCCCTGGATCCCTATCAGCGTCGCGATTTCTTCCTGCCGTCGATCCGGGAACTCGGCGGAGAGATCTTCGAACTGGCCGGCGAAGACCTCTTCGATCAGGTCCGGGCGCTGGGACGAGAGGCCCTGCCCCATCGCGAGGCGATCCGGCTTGCCGCGGTGCTGCCGCAGGAAGTCCAGTCCGTCACCCTGCCTCTGCTCGGGCTTTTCCTGCGCCGGCGGCCGGATGTCGTCCATCTCTGGCAGGACACCATCAACATCGCCGGCGGCCTCGCCGCGCTGATGGCCGGCGTGCCGAGAATCATCATGAGCACGCGCAGCACGCGGCCGGACGCCCGACGCCGCCTGCGCCGCTATCTGCTGCCGGGCTATCGGGAGATGCTGCGGCTGCCGCAGATCACCATGGTCAACAACTCCCACAATGGCGCCCGCGATTACGAGGACTGGATCGGCCTGCCCGAGGGAACGATCCAGGTCATCCACAACGGCTTCGACGTCACGCAGCTCAGAGGCGCCGCGGAGATGCCCGCCGACGCCCGGGCGATGGGCATTCCCGCCGATGCCGTTGTCATCGGCGGCGTCATGCGGTTCTCGGAAGAGAAGCGCCCGGAGCTGTTCGTCCACACGGCCATCGAACTGGCCGGGCGGCTGCCGGAGGCGCACTTCCTGCTGATCGGCGACGGCCCCCTCCGTCCCGAGCTCCTGCGACTGGTGCGCGAACGCGGGCTGGCGGACCGGATCCACCTGCCCGGCGCCAAACGGCCCATCGAGCCCTGGATGCGGATGATGTCGCTGCTGCTGCTGACATCCCGCATGGAAGGGCTGCCGAACGTGCTCATCGAGGCCCAGTTGCTGGGCGTCCCCGTGGCCGCGACGGATGTCGGCGGCGCGAAGGAAACCATGGTGGCGGACAAGACGGGCATCCTGATCGACAGCGGCGACCCGACGGTTCTCGCCGGACGGCTGTTCGAACTGCTGGCGGACCGCGGGCGCCTGACGGCCATGGCCGAGGAGGCCGGGCGTTGGGCGCCTGAATCGTTCAGCCTGGCGGCGATGACCGGGGCGACGCTGACGGTCTACGCCGAAACGCCTGCCGACAGCGCGCCCTGACCGTGATTCAGTAGCGCATCACGGCGCAGAGCGGTTCGTCGCCCGGCGGCATGTCGCCACGCGCGGCCAGGAATACCTGTCCGCCATTGGAAAGCGTGCTCGCGATAGCGACGCTGACAAGGTCGATGTCGCCGGGACCGCGTTCGCTCTCGCCCGAGATGCTGACGTCCAGGTCGCCCTCGCGTGACTTCATCCGGCCCCAGAGCGGTCTGGCCGGATCGACAAAGGCGGTGTCGACGCGGGCGTGCTCGGCGGCGGCCACGACGTCGGTCGAGCGGGTCGCCGCATTGGCTTCGTGCCGGCCCGCCAGTTCCTCCAGGCGCGAGAATGCCTGTTCCCGTGCCGCGTCCAGCGCCGGCTGGGCATGGAGCAGGGCTTCGCCGCGGATTTCCTCGGGCGTCAGGCCGGAAGGGTTCTTGGCGACGCCTTCCTCGACAAGGTGCGGATAGTGCAGGTGCTCCCGGCACATGCCCAGCAGGTTGGGATCGGAGACCAGCACCAGCGGCTCCCGGGCGCCGGAGAGATGGCTGTCCACCGCTTTGGCGAGCTGACCGACGAACTCGTCCAGTTCGACCTGCTTGTAGTCCGGCGGGCTATCGCCCTGGCTGTGGTATTTCGGCGTCGGCGCGCCGCCGGTGGTCGGCGAGGGACCGGTGGGGTGAAAGCCGACATTGGCCTCCACTTCGGTCTTGCGCGTGATATCGGCCAGGGTCTCGGCGAAGGCGTGGTCCTCTTCCGGCGTGTGTTCGAAGCGCGCCGCGCGGTAGAGGCGGCTCTCCTTCGGATCGATGGTCAGGATCAGAAAGCCCTGCGACGGCTCCAGCATCGGCATCAGCGGCCGCAGGTTGAAGCGGTCGCCGACATCCACAAAGCTGTCCGGATCGAATCCCAGCCATTCGATGCGGGAGAATCCCGGCGCGAGAAACACCGCCAGACCTTCCATAGCGTGGCGCCACGGCCCCTGATCGCCTGCGAGGTCGGCAATGGGCGCGAACATCTCCTCCTCGTGCCGGTCGCCGGCCATCGACTTCGCCTGCCGGACAAGCCCCTTCAGGTGACTGCCCAGCTTGTAGGGGTCGCGCGCGATGCTGCGCACCGGCATATAGATCGAAACCGCCGGTGTGGCGGGCCTTTCGAGAAGATTCCGAACGTCGATCATCTTGTTTTCCTTGTACCAGTCGCGTTCCGGTGCGGCGGCGCCGGGGCCTGGGCCCGACGTCCGGCCGGTCTGACCTTGAGGTATTGGCGAGGCGGCACGTCCGCAACCGGGCCGCGACCGAATGGGCCGCCGCCCCGGCCATGCGGGTAGAGGGCTGCCACAGGGGATGGTGCACAGTCGAAAAATGGTGGTGTCGGCAGTTCCGGTCGAACCGGCCTCCTGCAGCGTGGGTCCTGTCTGCAGGGAAGAACAGGGAGCCGGAGCCAATCTGCAGGAAACCCGCGAATACCAGCAGAGGACGCTGATTCCGGGAGACGCGAATTCCCCGGGGAGTTCCCGTCGAAGCCATTCCCGGCGTCGCGTTTGCCGCTCGATCTCGAGGCGAAAGCGAGAACTCGCGTGGTGCCGCTGCGCAGCATTCGGCCCTCAGACGAGTATCTGCCGCCGGTTCAATAGCGCCACGTCATCGAGTACGCGCCGGATGGTTGAACGGTTTCGGGCGCGGCAAATTTTTCTCTGTCACAATGAGCTTGGGTCAGCCGATCCTGACCAAGGCTGCAGCAACGTCGGACATGTCTTCGTAGCGCCGCTCCGGCAGCCGCTCGAGGACCGCCGATTCTCGAGAGGTCAGCCCGGCCCGTCACCAGCCATATCGGAGACACTGATTCAGCGTTGGCGAAGCCGTTTCGGACACCCCTCCCTACTGGAAAATGGCCATGCCCTGCATGGTCGAAGGGTGGCCGTCGGTTTGCCGCAAGGGGCCACAGCGTCCATGTTGGAAAGACTGTGCCTTCTTGAGGGCTCTGTATCTTCTCGAATATCTGATGGAGGTCGGGGTGTCGACGGGCGTGCTTGGGGCGATGGCGGTGATCATTCTCGCCCTCGTGGTCGGCACGCTCGTGCGGCTCACCCAGATGCACAGGCTCTCCGAAAGGACCGCGCGCAAGCTGGGCCTCCGGCTTCGCACCTGGTGGCTGATCGCGTTCGTACTCGTCCTTCTGATTCTGGCGGGAGTCCCCGCGACCGTCGGCTTCTTCTGTGTCGTCAGTCTGCTCGCCCTGCGTGAGTACTGGCGGCTCGTGCCGGAGCGCGCGGAATATGGCGGCCTCATCTGGTGGGCCTACGGCGCAGCTGTGTTGCAGTACATATGGGTCTATTCCGGTCTCTTCGATCTTCTGATGATCTTCATCCCCATATTGACCTTCCTTCTGCTGACGCTTCGCGTGGTCATCCTGCAGCGGCCGGATGGCTTCGTGCACATGGTCGGCACGCTCCAGTGGGGGCTGATGATCTTCGTATTCTGTCTCTCACATGTCGCGTTCCTGCTGACTCTTCCCCCGGAGACGAATCCCGTCGGCGGCGCGGTCGGCTGGTTCATCTATCTTGTCGTCCTGACCGAGTTCAACGACATGGCCCAGGCATGGCTGGGCCGGCCGCTGGGCCGCCACAAGATCATCCCGCAGATTTCTCCGGGCAAGAGCTGGGAGGGACTGGCCGGCGGTTTGCTATGCACCACCGTCGCCGCGATGCTCCTGGCGCCATTCCTGACACCGTTGGCCGGGCCGTCTTCATCAACGCCAGACGGGTTGGCCCTTTCGTCATTCCTGTCGCCACTGGCTGCTGGCGCCGGGCTTCTCATCGGGATCAGCGGATTTTGTGGCGACATAGCTGTATCCGCCGTGAAGCGGGACGCCAGAGTAAAGGACAGCGGTACGATGCTGCCCGGGCATGGGGGCATTCTCGACAGAATCGACAGCCTCACCTTTGCAGCGCCGCTGTTCTTTCACTACGTGTACTTCATCTATCGGTGAGGAGCGTCGCCATTGTTTCACAACCTCGCGATTGCAGTTCAGATCCAGAGGCGCGCGACGGCAAGAGGTCCATGCTGACCCTCCCCAACCTGATCACCATTGCGCGGATCATGGGCTCAGGCGCGATGCTATGGCTCGCGCAGGCGGGCGCAGCCGATCTCTTTCTCGCTACGTTCGTGCTGCTCGCTCTGTCGGATTGGGTCGACGGAAAGCTCGCCGTCCTGCGGCACGAACGGACGGTTGTCGGCGCCCGCATGGACAGCATCGCGGATGCAGTGCTGTATGCGTGTCTCCTGGTCGGCATGATCTGGCTCGAACCGGGACTGGCCCGATCGGAGGCCCTGCTGATCGCTGTCGTGATCACCAGCTACGGCGTCGCCGTAGCGGCCTCGCTTGCGCGTTTCCGCCGGCTGCCCGCCTATCATACGCGCGCTGCCAAGATCTGCTGGTTTCTGGTCTCGATCGGCGCGGTCATCCTGTTGCTGGACGGACCTGTCTGGCCGGCGCGCGTGGCGATGATCGGTGTTCTCCTCACAAACATCGAAGCCACGGCGATTACCTTCACCTTGAGAGAATGGCGGACCGATGTACCGACCATCTGGCACGCCATGCGTCGTTTCAGACGGGAGTAGCCCAATGCTCTCAATGCTGCATATTTCCGATCTCCATTTCGGACCGCCCTTTCTTCCCCGGGTCGGAGAAGCGCTACAGGAGATTGCGCCGCGTCTGACGCCGGATGTCATCATCGTGACCGGCGATATCACGCAGCGCGCGAAACCGTCCCAGTTCGAGGCGGCCCGCCGCTTCATCGACAGATTGCCCGACGTGCCCAAGGTCATCGTCCCAGGCAATCACGACGTGCCGCTCTATCGCATTCGCGAACGTCTCTCCAGGCCGCTGGATCTTTACCGGAAGTACATGACGCCCGAGCTCGACGGCGTTCTGCGACTGGAGCGGGCGGTCATCCTCTGGCTCAACTCGACATCGCCCTACCGTGCGATATCCAACGGCCGCATCCATCTCGATCAACTGGCGTACAGCAGGAAAGTGCTCGCCGATGCGTCTCCGGAAACCGTCAAGTTCATCGCAGCCCATCATCACTTCCACCCCGCGCCGGACTACGAGCGCGATCAGACCATGCCCAAGGCGAAGCGGGCGATGGACATCTTCGTGGAACTGGGCGTGGACATGATCTTCGGCGGCCATCTGCATCGCGCCTATATCGGCAATTCCCTGGATGTCTACGCGGGCGCCGATCGCGAGCATGGAATCATCATCGTCCAGTGCGGCACGACGACCTCGCGCCAGGGACGCGGCCGCGAGCGCGAGAAGAATTCCTTCAACTTCGTGGAAGTCGACGGCGATCTTCTGCACGTGACCCATTATCTGTACTTCGAGGGCGAGGGCTTCTCCCCGATCAGCCGGCACACCTTCCCGAGGCCCGGACGACGGGTTGCCGATGCGTCCCGGCTTCGCGGCTCACTTGCATAGGCGCCGAGAGCAACATCCTGAATGTCCACGTCCACTGGAAGTCGAGAGACTGCCCGCCGGGATTTTCTCAGGTCAGGATCTTTACCGGCACCGCCTTGGCCGCCGGTGTCCGCGATTTCTCGTCATGGTACCAGAGCGGCACCAGCGGATTCGATTCCGGCTAGTAGGCGCCGACGCAGCCGTCGGGCAGGTTGAAGGGCGCCACCTTGAGGCCGCCGACTTCGCGGCGCACAGCCGGCCGGGATGATCGGAGCAAGGAAGTTCCGGTCATGGCCCGGATCCAGGCCAACCCGACGGCGAAGGCCAGGAAGCGACGGTGACATTCGGGCGCGACGAGCCTGCCTTTCTGTCGTCGAACGGGTTCGGCGATCATTCAAGCGCCGCTGAGAGCCGGTCGGAAAGCCAACCTGGCGCGCACTGCATTGGCCAGAACTTCCGCCGGCGCATGCCTGACAACCGGATGTCCGGTGCCTCTGCATATTCGGCATGGCCTGGCGGCCTTCTTGCGCGCTATCGATGAGTGGGGAGGCCAGAAACGATGGGCCATTCAGCCGAATTTTCCGCGCCGTTCACGGCTCGTGTGTCATGAGCATGCCGCGATCCAGGGGCGCCGCCCGCCCGAGGCATCATTTTCGGGCCGATCCGACGCCGCGGGAAAATCTCGTGGGTATTGCATTCATGCTCCTGGCCAGCCTGGTCCTCCCCGCCATGAATGCCGGCGTCAAGTACCTCAACGACTTCTACCCCAGCGGCCAGATCGTGTGGGCGCGCTATGCCGGACATCTCCTGGTCATGATCGTCGTCTTCCTGCCGTGGCACGGCGCCGGCCTGTTCCGAAGCCAACGACCGGGCATCCAGCTGGTACGCTCGCTGCTGCTGTTCGTCTCGACGGCATTCTTCGTCTATGCGCTGCGTCACCTTGAACTCGCGGTCGCCATGGCAATCGTCTTCACGACGCCGATCGTGGTCACCGCCCTTTCCGTACCCTTTCTGAGCGAGAAGGTCGGGCCCAGGCGCTGGGCCGCGGTCGCGGTCGGGTTCGCCGGGGCGCTGATCATCATCCAGCCCGGCGGCGCCGGCTTCCACTGGGCGATGCTCCTGGTCGTGGCCAACATGATCATGTTCTCCGTCTACCAGATCCTTACGCGCAAGATCGCTGCGGACGACACGCCCGAAACGACGATCACCTACACCGCGCTGGTCGGCGCCGTGGCCGCCGGACTCTTTTTCCTGGTCGAACCGGGCATCTGGCCCGTCTCCGCCTTGCACTGGCTCCTGTACTTCCTGCTCGGGGTGTTCGGCGGCTTCGGCCAGTACTTCGTGATCAAGGCCTTCCAGTACAGCCTCGCCTCGGTGGTGGCGCCGATTACCTACATCCAGCTCGTCGTCGCCGGCCTGTTCGGCTACCTCATCTTTGCCGAGGTTCCCGACCGTTGGACCTGGATCGGTTCGGCAGTGGTGGTCGCTTCGGGGCTCTACATCACCTATCGTGAGCGGCGCCGGAAGGCGTCTCGGGACGAGGAAGCGAGTCCGGTCGCATCGGGCGCCGGCCCACCGTGATCGGAACCGGAGAACACCGCGACCAGCTGCCCCGCTTCGAAGGCTCAATGCGCGCTCCCGGCCGCGCCGACGACGAGAACGGCACCTGCAGAACCTCCGAAGCCCTACCCTTTCCGGGCATGAGGTCTGAGAACGTCACCGGGGTCGTTCCGGAACGCCAGTGCTAGGTTGGCCGAGTCGGAATGACAGCGGATGGGGGAGGAGCCACACGATGTCTTCAGGAATCACGCGTGCGGATCTCGGGCGATGAATGCGCCGCTCCGCGGCGTCCGCATACTCGAACTGGCGACGGGGATCGCAGGGCGGCACGCCGCCCAGATGCTCGCCGACAGCGGCGCTGAGGTCGTCAAGGTCCAGGCGCCCGAGGTCGAGGCCGGTTCGCGTCTCGGCGGCAGGCTGACAGTCGACCCCGAGGGGGCCATCGGCGCCATGCTGGACCGCGGCAAACGAAGCGTCGCCCTGGACCTGTCGTCGGAACGCGGCAGGGCCGAGCTGGCCGAGCTGGCGGCGCGGGCCGACGTGGTGCTGGAGGATCTCCGGCCCGGCGCCCTGGAGACGCTGGGGCTGTCCTGGCAAAGCCTGCATGCAGCCAATCCGCGTCTGGTCCTCACGCGAATATCCAGCTTCGGCCAGAGCGGCCCCTGGCGCGACCGTCCGGGTGGCGACTCGGTCGTCCAGGCGTTGAGCGGCCTCATGGAACTGACCGGCGATCCGCACGGGCCGCCCATGCCCTGCGGCACACAGATCTTCGAGTACTTCTCGGCGCTGCACGGCGTCATCGGCGTGACCGCGGCGCTCGAAGGCCGGGACGCAACGGGGTTCGGCCAGCAGGTCGACATATCGATGCTCGAAGTGGCCGCCAGCCTGTTGATGCACTTCATCCCCGAATACCGCCTGACTGGCCACGTGCGGACCCGGCGGGGCAACAGGAACCCGGTTTCCGTACCCTGCAACGCCTATCCCTGCCGCGATGGCAAGTTCATCTACATCGTCGCCTGGAGTGACCCGGAATTCGTCAAGCTCTGCAAGGCCATGGGAATGCCGGACGTCGCCGCTGACGAGCGCTTCAGCCGGATCGAGGCCCGCAAGGCGCACGAGGCCATCGTGGACGGCATCATTACGGAGTGGACATCTGGCCTCAACCTGGAAGAGGTCGAGCGGAGACTCCTCGACGCCCGGCTGGCCATCGCGCGCATCGCCAGCATCGCGGATGTCTGTGCGAACGAACAACTCCGCCATCGCGGGCATATCGTCGACGTCGAGTATCCGGGCCGCGGGCGTTTCTCAGTCGCCGGTCCGGCCATCCGCTATTCGGATATGGCGCTGCCGCGCGCCTATCGCGTTCCGGTCCCGGGCGCCGACACCGATGCTGTTCTGGGTGCGTGGCTGGACCGGTCGACCGATGCCGCAAAACCCGACGGACCGGACGACCGCTTCCGTGATAGCGCAGACGACGGCGCAGCATTGGCCGGCGGGCCGCTGAAGGGCGTTCGCATTCTGGACCTCACGCGCTATGTGGCCGGCCCGCACGGCACGCAGATACTGGCGGATCTCGGCGGCGACGTGGTGAAGGTCGAACCGCCGGGCATCGGCGACGGTACGCGGGTGGTCGACCGCCTGCTCGGCGAACCGGACGCCATGTTCGCCAGCACGTTGAACCGTTCCAAGCGAAGCATCGTACTTGATCTCCGCAAGGCGGAAGGGCTTGAAGTCCTGTCCGCTCTTGCAGCCGAGGCCAACGTTCTGGTCGAGAACTTCCGCCCCGGCGTGCTCGAGGACATGGGCTTCGGTCCCGAGCGGCTGCAGGAGATCAATCCACAACTCAGCCTGGTGCGCATTTCGGGATTCGGTCAGGCCGGGCCGTGGCGCGACAGGGGATCCTACGATCCGATCGCGCAGGCGCTGTCCGGGTTCATGGAACTGACCGGCGATCCGGAGGGTCCGCCGACGCTGACCGGCACCATCATCGGGGACTATCTGGCGGCGGTCCACGGGGCGATCGGCGCCCTGATGACGCTTCGGTCGCGCCGGCGCAACGGCGAACGGCTGTGCGTCGACATCTCGATGCTTGACGCCGCGACGACATTCCTGATGGATGCGATTCCCGAATACCTGGGCTCGGGTGTTTCTCGATCGAGATGTGGAATCCGCAATCGGGTCGACGGCCGGCTGAACATGTTTCCCTGCCGCGACGGGCGCTTCCTGCATATCGGCGTCCTGAGCGAGCTTGAAACGGCGCGGCTGTTCGAGGCGGCGGGGATCGGGTATTCGGCGGATACCGGGACCGCGATGTTCGATCGTCTCGTCGGCGAATGGGCCGCGGCCATCGATGCCGGGCAGGCGGAACGCATTCTTGTCAATGCCGGATTGCCGGTGGCGCGCGTGGCGAACATCCCTGACGTGTCCGCCAACGAACAGCTCGCGGCGCGTGGGCAGATCACCCAGGTGGCGCATCCGTTGCAGGGGCTGATTCCCGTCGGCGGTCCGCCTGTTCGCCTCTCGAAGACACCCTGCCGGGACAGCCACAGGATGTCGCTGCTGGGGGAGCATTCCGAGGCGGTCCTGGCCGACTGGCTGGGCTGGTCCGAAGCGCAATGCGCGGCGCTGATCGACCAGGGCGTGTGTTTCCGCGGCAAGTCCGGTCCGGACTGACCCGGAGCGATCCACGAGCCTCGGACTGCCGTGGGAATTCCTCCAAGTGAGCAGGCCAAATACCGCGCTCTCAACTCGGGGACGTGCGCCGGATTCCGGGCCGCTGCCAAGAACCGGATAGCCGGCCATCAAGGTTTCATGATTGTTCCAACGCGGTTTCGATCTTGAGGCAGGTCAGGAGGGGATCATGTCGTCAGCCCTGATCGACGCACCGGCGTTGGTCACATGACCGCACGGGGCGGTGCCGGGTTCGGGCGTATCGTGGCGGGCATTGTCGTTCTGGTGTCGGGCTCGCTGCTGGCATGGCTGCTGCGCTACGGGACGGCTGTCGTGCTGCCTGGCTTCCAGGCCGACTTCGGCGCCGATCCGGCAGCTCTGGGGGCCCTCGCCGCCGCCTATTTCTGGCCCTACGCCGCGATGCAGCCCTTCGCCGGGCTCCAGTCCGATTTCTGGGGGCCGCGCCGCACCTTCGCCTTCTGGCTCGCAGTGGCAGGCCTGGGCACCCTTCTGTTTGCGCTGGCGCCGAGCTATCCGCTCGCTCTCATCGGCCGCGCGCTGGGCGGCGCCGGTGTCGGCATCGTCCTGGTGGTCGCCTTCAGCCTGCTCGCCCGTTGGTTCGGCGACCGGCATTTCGGCACGATCGCCGGTCTCTTCGCCGCCACAGGCCCGATCGGAGGATTGCTGGCGGCGCATCCGCTGGCCGCCCTGGCGGAGGCGTTCGGATGGCGCACAGCCTTTGTCATCGTGGCCGGCTGGCTGCTGCTGACCGCTCTGGCGGCCGTTCTGACCCTGCCGGGGCCGGCGGACCGGCGCGTTGGCGTGAGCATGGGCGAGGCCTTCCATGGACTCGTTCGCGCGGCGCGCGTGCGCAACCTCTGGCCCTGCGCGGCGCACGCCTTCGTCGCTCTCGGCATACTCAGCGCCATGCAGGGCCTCTGGACGCTGCCGTTTCTGGGCACGGCCTATTCGCTGTCCCCGGCGGCGGCGACCGACGTGCTGCAGGCCTGGTCGATCGGTCTGCTCGTGGCGCTGCCGGCCTGGGGCTATGTCGCCGACCGGCTGCTGCGTTCGGACAAGCGCGCGATGCTCGCCAGCGTGGCCCTGCACGTCCTGCCCTGGCTGTGGCTGGCCATGGCGCCATCTGCGTTGCCGATGGACGCCCTGTTTCCACTGTTCCTGTATCTCGCCCTGATGAACGGCTGCTGGATGCCGGCCTATGCCCTGGTCAACCGCTCCGCGCCGCCGGAGGTGCGCGGCAGCGCGCTTGGCCTGATGAACCTGGCCTTCTTCCTGGGCGCAGCCTGTTTCCAGCAGTTCAGCGGCCTTCTGATCGGTCAGTTCTCGACCGACCCTGCAACGGCGCCCCTCGATGCCTACCGCTGGCTGTTCGCGGCCTTCGTCGGGGCGCTGATCGTGTCCGCCCTCGCCCTTACGAGAGCACGAGACAGGCGCGATGGCTCCGACTGAACTCTGCCACGTGCTTGCAGGATCGCGAAACCGGGAGATAACCGGCCTTCGCTGTGATCTGTTCCCTGAAGCGGCTCCTCAATTAAAGTGACCGTTGTCCAATGATCTGGACCGCCGGATGCCATGACGGTCCAGGAAGGTCTGGCTCGGCAAGATTGACGTTGCCCTGCTCGGATCCGCTTGATCAAGCGACACTGATGGATGGTTTCTTCCTGGCTGGTCTTGCCTGCCGCCAGCGGCGCGGTTTCCAGCGCCAGCCCTTCGGCCACGATCCCTTCCCTGTCGAACATCACCAGATCGAGCTTCAGCGTCTCGAAGGCCGTCGGGGTGCATCTAACTCGCACTCATAAACATGTTCCGCTGTGCTGAAGCATCCTTGCGGGAAACGCCTCCACATCGCTGTCACCTCCAAGGTTCGCATAGCCGATACGGCGCACCAAAGATTTTTGCGATTGACTCGCATTTGCGCTTCGTTTAGCCAATTGAAGCCTTCGCATTCGTCGCCCCCGCTCCGAATAATGAAATGAATTCAATTCATTAAGGATGGAGTTGGCATCAAGAATTAATGCGAATGCAACGCAATATTATTATAGTACCCGATTGAGAGGGGTTCGGTGCAATGGGTAACGGCAGCATTCGCAGTATCGCCATGATGGCGGCTCTCGCCGGAATGACGGTGACATCGCCGCTGCAGGCGCAACAGAACGAGGAAGACAACAAGAACGTCGAGAACGAGACGAGGACCGAAGATTCCGAGGCGGCGGAAACGCTGCCGCCCGTGGTGATCTCGGCGACCCGCCGCGAAACGCCGGTCTCGGAACTGACGCGGTCAGTGACCCTGGTGGACGAAGAGGACGTCAACCAGCAGAAGCGGATCGATCGCAGCCTGGGTGAGATACTCTCCAAGACTGTCCCCGGCTTCAGCCAGAGCACCGAGGCGCTGACCGATTTCGGCCAGACGCTGCGCGGCCGCACCTTCCTGACGCTGATCGACGGCATCCCGCAGACGACGCCGCTTCGGGACGGGAGGCGGTCGCTGAACTCGATCGATCCGGACGCCATCGAGCGCGTCGAAGTCGTCCGCGGCGGTACCGCGGCCTATGGCTTCGGCGCCACAGGCGGCCTGGTCAACGTGATCACCAAGCGGCCCGGGGAGGGCGAATTCGAAGCTCTGTCCGAAGCCGGCGCCAAACTGTCCGCCACGCATCCCGAAGATTCGCTCGAATGGCACATCGGGCAGCAGTTCAGCGGCCGCGAAGGCGATGTCGACTATCTGCTCAACGGTACATTCGTGCAGCGCAACGGCCGCTTCGACGCCTCCGGCGACCGCATTCCCGCCGACCCCTTCGGCGTTCAGGGCGGCCTTTCGGATACGGACGAGTTCAACGTGCTGGGCAAGGTCGGCTACACCTTCGGCAACGACAACGAACGCCGTCTGGAACTGACCGCGAACCATTTCAACATCTTCCAGGACAGTGAATTCGCCGGTCTCGGCAATGGCGACGCATCCGAGCGGATCGAAACGCCCGCCGTCCGCGGCAATATCAACGCCCGGGATCCGGGCACCCGCAATACGACCGTGAATCTCGAGTACCGCGACGATGATGTCTACGGCAGCGGCCTCGACGCGCAGGTCTACTACGGCGACCTCCTGACCCGGTTCTCGAAATTCCCCGGCTTCGAGCAGGTGGAGATCATCTCCGAGAAGATCGGCTCCCGGCTGACCATCGACACGCCGGTCTCCGTGATGAGCCAGGATCTCGATCTCATCTGGGGCGTCGATTATCTCCACGACACGACTGAGCAGATCGGCATTGACGGGCCGACCACAACGCCGCGCATGGACCAGCACGCCTTCGCCGGCTTCGCGCAGGTCGAAGCGCCGGTGACGGAGCGGATCCTGATCCGCGCAGGCGTTCGCCACGAGTACATCAGGGTCGATATCGACGACGTGCTCAATCGCCAGGGGGTCTTCGTTCAGGGCGACACCCTGCATTTCAACGAGACGCTGTTCAATGCGAGCGCCAATGTCACGGTGACCGACTATCTCGACATCTACGGCGGCTTCTCCCAGGGGTTCTCGCTGGCGGACATCGGCCGCGCCATCGCGGACACCACGCAGAACAATGCGGCCGCCCTGCAATCCGAGGCCCAGACGGTCGACAATTTCGAACTGGGGTTGCGCCTGTTCGGCGACGCCTGGGACACGACAATCACCGGTTTCTACAGCCGCTCCGACAATGGCACGACATTCGATCAGAACCTGGTCATCGCCAAGCAGGCCGAACGGATCTGGGGCGTTGAAGCGTCGGCCAATGCGGATGTCGCCGAGCGGCTGTCGGTCGGCGGCACCTTCACGTGGATGGCGGGTAAGGTCGATCTGGACGAGGACGGCGACTTCGAGGAAGACCTGGACAGCACCCGCATCCCGCCGGTGAAGATCACCGCCTTCGCCGAGTACAGCCCCTTCGACTGGTGGCGCGCGCGCCTGCAGGGCCTCTATTCCGGTAACCGCGCCCCTGACAGCACCCAGTTCGGCAACGGCCCGGTCCGGGACTACATCGTCTTCGACCTCTACAGCGCCTTCGACGTCGGTCCCGGCGAGTTGGTGTTCGGCGTCGAGAACCTGCTCAACTCGGAGTACTTCCCCGTCCTCAACCAGGCCGGGGCACTGGACTTCGCCTTTTCGCGGGCGCCCGGCATGACTGTATCGGCGACCTATTCCGTGAAGTGGTGATGACCAGCGGAGAACGCGGGCGGCGGGAACTGCAGCAGCTCTTCGATGCGGGGCGCGATTTCGTTCCCGGCATGAACGGCGAAGTCGGCGGCCATGCCGCCGGCTTCGTCACGTTCGGTCAGGACAATCGCGGCGCCATCGAGAATCTCTTCAGAACGATCCGCGCGAGCCGTCCGGAAGGCGGTGAGGTCTATGCCCGTTACCGCGCCTGGAACATGCTCGTCTGGCAACCCGTCGTGCTCGCGGCTATCGGCGTGGCCAGGCTCGGGCGCGTGGTCGATCTCCTGAAGCTGTCCCAGCGGGTCACGGGCCCGGCCGTCCTCGGCTACCGCCTGCCAGGTGGTGTGCTGCGGCCCGCATGCACCTACGGTCTCGTCAATGGCGCCGGCGGCGCAATCCGTGCGCTGGCCGATCGCCTGTACGGGGAAATGAATGAGGTAGCCGGCCTCAGGGCGCTTCTGGCCGAACGCCTGCTCGCCGACCGCCTGGCGGGCGTGTCGCTGGCGCTCGGCGGGAGCGAGGAGCCGGAGGCACAACGGGCCAGGATCGATCATTGGCTCCGGGCCGCAGGACTCGAAGGGCAAAGCGGCGTGATCCCGGTGGCGCTCGATGGCGGCGCCACCCGTCTCGCTCTGCGCCGCAAGGCCTGTTGCCTGGAATATCTCGTCGAGCCGGGCCAGCTCTGCGAGAGCTGTCCGCGGCAATCCGAGGAGACTCTGCGCGCGCGAATCCGCGCCGGAATGGAAGCCGATGTACGAGCTGACTGACATCGAAGTCAGGCTGGGAGGGGCGCACATCCTCAGTGTCGACGGGCTTTCGCTCGCGACCGATCGCGTGACCGCCATCCTCGGCCACAACGGTTCCGGCAAGTCCACCCTGCTGTCGCTTCTGGCCCGGCAGCGCGGCCCCACACGAGGCAGCATCCTGCTCGACGGCACGCAGCTCACCTCCATCGGCCAGCGGCAATTCGCCCGTCAGGTGGCCTTCCTCCCGCAGCGCCTGTCTGAGGTGCCGGGTCTCAGCGTACGGGAACTCTGCGGCCTGGGGCGTTTCCCCTGGCGCGGCGCGCTCGGGCGATGGACCGACGATGACCATGCGGCAGTCGAAGAGGCGCTCAAGCTTACTGACCTCCTTCATCTTCGCGAGCGGCTGGTGGATGAACTCTCTGGCGGAGAACGCCAGCGGGCCTGGATCGCCATGCTGCTGGCTCAGCAATCGCCCGTCCTCCTGCTGGACGAACCGATCTCGGCGCTCGACCTCGCACATCAGGTCGACATTCTGACGCTTCTGCGGGATCTGAACGGCCGGGCCGGACGCGGGGTCATCGTGATCCTCCACGACATCAACCTGGCGGCGCGGTTCGCGCACCGCCTGCTTGTCCTGAAAGGCGGCCGCATCGCCTTCGACGGCTCGCCGCAGAAGATTCTCGACCGGGAGACACTCAGCGACCTGTTCGGCACCCGCATCGTGCTCGTCGACCATCCCGGGCGAGAGCTGCCGCTCGCCGTTCCCGCCTGACCGGAGTTTCGCCATGCGCAACCTTTTCACCGCCCTTCTCTTCTGGCTCCTGAGCGGCGCCGGCGCCGCCGCTGTCATGATCGAGGACAGCCGGGGGGCGCACGAATTCAACGATCCGCCCGAGCGCGTCGTCGCACTGACCTGGTCGCTGGTGGAGCAACTGCTGGAGCTCGACGTCGTTCCCGTTGGCGTGGCCGACGTCGACGGCTATCGGCAATGGGTGGCGCGCCCTCCGCTGCCCGAGGACATCGTCGACGTCGGGCTGCGCCAGGAACCCGCGATCGAACGGATCGCCGAACTGCAGCCGGATCTGATCCTCGCCTCCGACGACCAGCTTGCCTTCGTCCCGCAACTCGAGCGGATCGCGCCGGTTCTTCATTTCGACGCCTTCCGCGCGGACCATGACAACGAGAAGGCGGCGAGGCTTGTTTACAGAACTCTGGCGAAGCTCTTCGAGCGCGAGGCGCTGGCGGCGCGGCGCCTGACCAAACTGGATGGGCGGCTCGATACGCTGCGTCGGGAGGTACACGATCATTTCGAGGGGGCGCCGCCGCCGGTCACGATCGTGCGTTTCATCGATCAGGCCCGGCTGGTCATTCACGGCGCGAACGCCATGCCGGTTCATGCGCTGGAAGCCCTCGGCGTCAAGAACGCCGGCCCGGACGAGCCGACGCAATGGGGCATCGTCTTCAAGCGTATCGAGGAACTCGGCCGGCACGCGCCGGGCGCAGTGCTCTATGTGGAGCCGGTGCCGGATGCGGACGAGATCTTCAGTCGCCCGATCTGGCAGGCGATGCCCTTCGTGCGCTCAGGGCAGGTCGGCGCCCTGCCCGTCACCTGGACCTATGGCGGCGCCATGTCCGTCGGCTATCTGGCAGAAGAGATCGCCCGGGCGCTGAAGGACCTGCCCGTCCAGTGATCCGCACCGCCGCCGTCGTCGGCGCCGCCGCGCCGGCGCTCCTTCTGTTTCTGTGGCTGGCCAGCCCCCTGGGTCTCGGCGATCAATGGCGTCTGCTGACCCACGGCGCCGCTCAAGGCTACGAGGAATTCGTCTTCCTCTACGGCACCGCGCCGCGCGCGGCAATGGCGGTTCTCTGCGGCGCGGCGCTGGGGCTCGCCGGCAGCGTTCTCCAGCAGGTCACGCGGAACAGCCTGGTCTCGCCGCTGACTATCGGCGCCGCGGCCGGCGCATGGCTCGCCCTGGTGGTCGGAACGGTCGTGGCGCCGGCCTTCGCGGCCGCAAACGGTCTCTGGTTCACGATGGGCGGGGCAGTCATCGCGACGCTCATCGTTCTCGGCATTGCCGGGCGAGAGGGAATCCAGGGCCTGCCGGTGGTGCTGGCCGGCATGGCGATGAACATTCTTCTGGGCGCCGTCGCTGTCGTCGTCGTGCTGTTGAACGAGGAACGGGTGCGCAACCTGTTCATCTGGGGCTCGGGCGACCTCACGCAGACCGACTGGGGCTGGGCGACCTGGCTCGCGCCGCAACTTGTTGCCGCCGCCATCGTCCTTGCCCTGAGCCTGCGACCTCTCGGTCTTCTGCGGGCGGGAACGGCGACCGCCGGCGCGCTGGGCCTGAGGGTGGCGCCGATGCTCGCGCTCCTCTTTCTCGTCGCGCTATGGCTGACCGCCAGTACCGTCACGGCTGTCGGCGTGATCGGCTTCATCGGCCTGCTCGCGCCGAACCTTGCCCGTCTGACCGGGGCCGGAACGCCGGCTAGCGAACTCTTCAAGAGCGCCGTGCTCGGTGCGCTTCTCCTGCTGCTGACGGATGGTGTCGTCCTGCAGGTCTCGAACTGGACCAGCGACATCGTACCGAGCGGCGCCGGTGCGGCCCTCATCGGCGTGCCGGTGCTCATCTGGTTGGGCCTGAGGCGTCATCGCGCCGCCGACCATGCCCGTTTCGAGATACCGAGGGGAGGCCGCCTCGCCCTCCAGCCGCTGCTCCTTGCGCTCTGCGTCCTCATTGCCGTGGCAGCCCTCGCCTCGCTCTCACTGGGTCCGATCGCCGGAGGATGGAATCTCGCCTGGCCCTCGGAGACGATCCTGTCGCTGCGCTGGCCCAGAACACTGGCCGCGGCGGCGGCGGGCGCCGGCATGGCGCTCTCGGGCGTGATCCTGCAACGGCTGCTGCGCAATCCGCTGGCGAGTCCGGACATCGTTGGCATTTCGGCGGGCGCCACGCTGGCGCTCGTCGCGTCCGTACTCGTCACCGGCCGGAGCATATACGAATCGAGCCTCCCCACGGCCATGGGCGGGGCGCTGCTGGTTCTCATCCTGCTTCTCGCCCTCAGCCACCGGCACCGCCAGGCGCCGGCCGTGGTCGCCCTGGTCGGCGTTTCACTGGCCGCCCTGCTGGACGCCCTGCTGCAGTTCGTGCTCGCCAAGGGCGGGGCCGAGACCTACATGGTCGTCGGCTGGCTGGCCGGATCGACCTTCCGCGTCACGGCCGAGGGCGCGATCGGGCTCGCCATCGGAATCGCGGCGCTGGCCGCCACGGCGCTGACCTTGAGACGCTGGCTGGTCCTGCTTTCGGCCGGGCCGGACACCGCCGCGTCCCTCGGCCTGTCCGTCGCGCCTTCTCGTGCACTGCTGCTTATCCTGGCATGCGTCGCGGCCGCCCTCGTCACGGCCGTCGTCGGCCCGATCGCCTTTGTCGGGCTCCTGGCCCCCCACATCGCCTCGATGCTGGGACAGCGCCGCGCGGCCGACCAACTCGCGACCGCCCTCGCCCTCGGCGCGCTTATCCTGCTGCTGTCGGACTGGATCGGCCGCAACGCTCTCTACCCGCTGCAGCTACCTGCCGGCGCACTCGCCGCCATCGTAGGCGGGACGTATTTCGTGGGTCTGCTGCTGTTTCGCCGCCGCTGATTGAGCTGTGACCTACCGCCCACATCGTGGAATTCGGCGGAACCGCTTTTGCGTGTGGCCTGCGCTCCGACTAGCTCCTCTGTCGGATTGAAGAGGGAGAACTCCAGACGAGGTGGACCCCTGGTCTCGGAGATCGCCGTCGACCGCGACAGCATCCCGATCAGCGGCTCGAAGGCCGCGCTCGCCGCCGTCGCTTCGGCGCGCAATCCCAATCCCGACGTGGTTCGCGGTTTTGGTCGGGAATGGTGGTGTCGGCAGTCTCCACGGAACCGGTCTCTTGCATCGTGAGTCCCTGTTTACAGGGAAGAACAGGGAATTTTCGTCTTTTTCGGGCCTGGCGGGGCGCATTCGGTTGCCGTAACCCCCTGAAATCCGGTTGCTTTTCGGGCGAATTCCCTGTGACCAGGAACAGGGAATTCAAGTCCCGGAACAGGGAGCCGGAATCGATCTGCAGGGAATCCGCAAATGCCTGCAGGGAACGCTGTTTCCGGGAGCAGCGAATTCCCCAGGGAATCCCGCTCTTTCCGCGGTTCAACGACACTTCGGACCGGCGCGATCGATGATGCCGTGCACGGGCGGGCCCGGAGCAGCGCCGATGCCAGAGGCCGGCCCGCGCCATGCCCGAGTCGGGAGGATTCCGGGGATTCCGGCGAGGCGACGTCCGCTTCCGACGCCCGGGAATGGGCGGCGCGATCGTAAGCCCCCTGTGTGCTCGTCATGGACGGCAGGATGCGGGACAGATGCCGTCTAAACCGGGACAAATGAACGCGGAAGCGGGACGGATGTGGGACGAGAGGGGCGTGAAGTGGGACAGCTTCGCGC